>CAJKZL010000324.1 GCA_905204385.1 uncultured Odoribacter sp.
CACTTTACACTGGTCCGGTTTATATCTACCTTTGTCCGGAATCCCGAATTTCCCCCCTCCAGGGAAGGGCTTTGCCAGAAATGAAACGAATTCACACCCGCAACATGATGACTAAACAGACCACCCGATTTTCACAGTCCATACGGAAGAAAGAAAATATTCGCACGAGTAAGCGCAGGAAGGTGATCCGCTGTTTTATTGCCAGATTGCAATACCTCCCCGCCACCGTCCTGTCGGCCCTTCTGATCTGCGGTACGGTTTTCCCTGCCCTTTCGCAGGAAGACACCAGCCGCACAGTCCGCAATTACCGGATAGGCGAAGTGGTAGTCACCGGCACCCGCATCGGGACCGATGTCCGCCACCTGCCGATGACCCTGTCCGTCGTCGGCAGGCAGCAGTTGGAAGAGAGTTACCAACCGTCGATCCTTCCGACATTGAACGAACAGGTACCCGGACTCTTTACCACCAGCCGGGGGATCATGGGGTACGGCGTTTCCACGGGAGCAGCAGGAGGAATCAGTTTACGAGGAATCGGCGGCAGTACCACCACCGGAATGCTGGTGCTTATCGACGGACATCCCCAATACATGGGATTGATGGGGCATCCCATCGCCGATGCCTATCAGACGATGCTAGCCGAACGGGTAGAAGTGCTCCGCGGACCTGCATCCATGCTCTACGGCTCGAATGCCATGGGGGGAGTGATCAACATCGTCACCCGCGGCATGCAGAAAGACGGCGTAAAAACGAATATACAAGCAGGATACGGATCCTATAACAGCCTGCAAACCGAAGCATCCAGCCGGGTGAAAAAAGGCAGGTTTTACGGTATCGTGGCCGGCTCATACAACCGCACGGACGGTCACCGCACGGACATGGAGTTCGAACAATACAGCGGCTATGCCAAAATGGGCTATGAACTGAGCGGGAACTGGAAAATAGGGGGAGATGCGAATGTGACTCATTTCGATGCCTCGAACCCCGGAACGGTAAGCGAACCCTATATCGACAACGATTCACACATCACCAGAGGCATGACTTCCATAGCATTGGAAAATCACTACGACAGATTTTCCGGGGCACTCAGTTTTTTTTACAATTGGGGCAGGCACAAGATCGACGACGGTTATCACCCGGGCGAGAAACCACAAACGTCTCATTTTCATTCGAAAGACCTGATGATGGGCGTTTCCTGGCATCAGAGCGCTATGCTTTTCACGGGCAACCGTCTGACACTGGGTTTCGATTATCAGCATTTCGGGGGAGAATCCTGGAATAAGGTCTTAGCAACGGGCGAACGCAGACCCGGAGTAGACAAACAAATGGACGAGTTTGCCGGATATGCCGATTTTCGCCAGGAGATCGGCCATTGGCTGTCACTGGATGCCGGAATACGGATCGATCATCATTCCCATGTCGGCACGGAATGGATCCCGCAAGGAGGGATTGCCGTTCGCCTGCCCGGGCAGAGCGAACTCAAAGCCATGGTGAGCAAGGGATTCCGCAACCCGACAATACGAGAAATGTATATGTTTCCTCCCCAAAACCCCGACCTGAAACCCGAACGGCTGACGAGTTACGAGTTGTCCTTTTCACAAAGGTTGCTACACAATGCCGTATCGTACGGAGCAAACCTGTTTTACCTGAAAGGCGACAACGTCATCGTCACCGACCGCTCGGTCCGGAAAAACGTCAATGCCGGAGAAATCGAAAACCGGGGTCTGGAAACCTTTATCGGGATTCGACTCGGTGACCATTGGAATGTGAATGCCAATTACAGTTGGCTGCACATGAAAAATCCGGTTCCGGCAGCCCCCGAACACAAAATGTTTGCCGGGCTGGACTTCACCAAAGGCAGATGGACTGCAGCTACCGGCATGCAATATATCGAAGGTCTCTATACCGACACCACCGTCAATCAGGAAAATCAGGAAAATTTTATACTCTGGAATGTCAGGGGCAGCTTTAAACTCTGCAGTTACGCCAGTCTCTTTGTCAAAGGGGAAAATCTCCTGGCACAACGCTATGAGATCAATGCCGGATTTCCCATGCCGAAGGCCACTTGCCTGGGAGGAGTGAATCTTCATTTTTAACACGATTAAATAACACAGATATGAAAAAAAGTCTCAGTATGTTTTTATGCACCTTGTCATTGATGGCCGGAACAGGCTGTCTGCACGCACAAACCGGACAGGGCTCCGATACCAGAGCCAATACGTCTAAAGTATATATGTTCAAAAAAATCTCCCCGGAAAATCTGGTCAGGATCTATAAAGCCCTGGGCCGTGAAGCCAAAGGAAAGGTGGCCGTAAAACTCTCTACGGGAGAACCTGGAGGCCATAACTTTTTGCAACCGGCATTGATCAAAGACCTGGTGCAATCGGTCAACGGCACCATTGTGGAATGCAACACCGCATACGGCGGAGGCAGAGCCGACACCGAGAACCATCTGAAAGCCGCCAAGGATCATGGCTTCACGGCCATCGCACCTGTAGACATCATGGATGCCGAAGGGGAAACCGCTCTTCCCGTCAAAGGCGGTAAACATCTGAAAGAGGATTTTGTCGGTTCTCATTACCTCGATTATGACTTCACCCTGGTGCTTTCCCATTTCAAAGGGCATGCCATGGGAGGATTCGGTGGCGCCATCAAAAACATCTCCATCGGTATCGCCTCCTCCGGCGGGAAAGCCTGGATTCATTCGGGAGGCAAAACCAAAAGCGATCCCTGGAGCAACCTCCCCGCACAAGACGTCTTTTTAGAGTCGATGACCGAAGCCGCTAAAGCGATTACCGACCATTGCGGCGAAAATATCCTGTACATCAACGTAGCGAACAACCTGTCGGTGGATTGCGACTGCGATGCTTCTCCCGAAGATCCGAAAATGGGGGACATCGGTATACTCGCTTCCCTCGATCCGGTTGCACTCGATAGAGCCTGCACGGACCTGGTGAGGGCTTCCAAAGACCACGGCAAAATCCACCTCATCGAACGCATCGATTCCCGCCACGGTATGCACACCCTGGATTATGCCGAACAACTGGGTATGGGAAGCCAGCAATATGAATTAATAGAACTGGACGAATAAAAGCTGTCTGTCCATCTCCCTCTATAAATTTTTTCGTCCATACCACATTCTCCCATGAGCGGCTACTTGCAAGGAACCGCCGATCAAAGCGAAAACCGACGCCATAGAAAGCCACGAACCGACCCCGTGAAAATCGGGCAGGATGACTAAAAACAAAATGGACAACAGCAGCAAGGAAGCCAATATCCCGCTTAAGCGAGTCAGGAGATTGGTGAAAAAACTGAGCGCAACCGCCCACCAGCAAATACCGATCAAAATGACCCACACCAAGGGCCGTCCCACGCCATGCGGCACTAAAGCCTCGTCGGCAGCCGTATGCGCAAAATGTAAATAGCCGTAGGCAACATATGCCAACCCAAGGATAATCCGGCTGAGAATCAAAACAGGTCTCATCATTATAGGTTTTATCATTCATGAATTAAACCTATTCCGACACCGTTTTGTTTCGGGAAATGCCCGATATTTACGAAACGGAGACGGGGAGGTCGCCTTCATCTTCCTCCCCTTTTTGCCTCGGCGGCAAAGAATTCTTCTTTTTCAGACGTCCGCTTTTACGCAAAGCCTGGTCCAAAATCCATTGAATTTGTCCGTTGGTGCTGCGGAATTCATCCGCAGCCCAGGTTTCGATAGCATCCATCATCTCTGCATCGATCCGCAGAACAAAATTTTTGGTTGCATTCTCTTTTTTGGCCATCACTTATATTAATATTAAAAATTTAGAATCATTGATATAATGTACCTGTGTTGATAATCGGCTGGGCCGGCTCGTCTGCGCATAGTACGACTAATAAGTTGCTTACCATTGCCGCCCTTTTTTCGTCATCGAGTTCGACGATTTCTTCTTCCGATAATTTGTCTAATGCCATTTTTACCATCGAGACGGCTCCTTCAACGATCTTTTCGCGGGCAGAGATAATGGCATCAGCTTGTTGGCGCCGTAGCATGACAGCAGCAATTTCCGGGGCATAAGCCAAATAATTAATACGAGCTTCCACTATCTCCATGCCAGCCATCGCCAAACGTTCATTCAGTTGATGTTCCAGCTGTTCGTTTTTTTCTTCACCTCCGCTTCGAAGGGTCAGCTTGTTGGTTTCCTGTTCGTTGTTGTCGTAAGCATATAGCCCGGCTACTTGCCGGAGAGCGTCATCGCTTTGTACACGGACAAAATCTTCGAAAGCATTCATCCGTTCGGCTACTGTTACACCTGCCTGACCATTCTTTTTATTATTAGCCATCGTTTGTGCATCGATTTCAAACATCGCTTTGTAAGTATCTTTCAGTTTCCAAACCAGCACAAGTCCTATCAGGATCGGATTGCCGATTTTGTCGTTTACTTTGATTGGCTCAACATCCAGATTGCGGGCACGCAAAGAAAGTTTCTTTTTGTTCTTGAATGGATTTACCCAATAAAACCCTGTTAGCGTGAAT
>CAJKZL010000325.1 GCA_905204385.1 uncultured Odoribacter sp.
AGAGCGATGAAAGCGACTTTTTCCACAGAAGCGGCGTAACAAAATTCCGAACCGACAAAACATAAAGAGGAATCATAAAAAAATAGAGCAACAACAATTCCACGCTACTCCAGGAAGGACGATAAGCCGCATACAGACTGCAATCGAGCGTACAAAGATAATGAATCGTCAGATAAACGCATCCCACCAAAGGAAGCAGGATATATTTCCATTCTTTACAGAGATTATGCACAAACCCGCGGAAATCCATTTTCACATTGACGAGGAAGGCCAGAATCAGAAAAATATAAAATACAACATTATATAAGACATTGATACTCCCCAACAAAAAGGCGACAGCGATAAACATCCGGGCTGGTAGACTGCGACTCATACTCGTTTATTCGGTAAAAACGTTCAAAGATAATTATTCTAAATGATTTTATTACTTTTGCTTCCCGATAATCATTGGAATCGCTTTATGAAAATAGGATTTGATGCAAAACGCCTTTTCAACAATTTTACCGGCTTAGGCAATTATAGCCGTACACTGGTCAAAAATCTGCAGGTATATTATCCGGAAGACCTATACTATCTTTATACACCCAAGATTCGTCAGGACTCCTTGACCACTCCCTTTTTGAAGGACGATGAGTATCGTACCGTATGTCATCCGGGTCTATTGAAAAGTCTCTGGCGCACTGCCGGCATCAAAAAAGACTTGAAGAAGGACGGAATCGATCTTTATCATGGGCTTAGTCACGAAATTCCTTTAGGTATCGACAAGACACACATCCGCTCGGTGGTTACGATCCACGATGTCATCTATCTGACCTATCCCGATATGTACAAAGCCATCGACAGGGCCATTTACGATTATAAATTCAGGTATTCCTGCAAGCATGCCGATAAGATTATTGCCATAAGTGAATCTACCAAACGGGATATTATCCACTATTACCATATTCCGGAAGAAAAAATTAAAGTCATATACCAAGCCATCCAACCGGTGTTTTACCATATGCAGACAGATGAAGCGGCAACCGATATCGTACAGAAATATCGCTAACCCCAGGATTATCTGTTATATGTCGGCGCCATCAACTCCCGAAAAAATTTATTAGGCCTGGTGAAAGCGTTGGCCCTATTGCCGGCCGACCTGAAAATCCCCCTAGTCATTGTGGGAAATGGCCGTCAATACAAGGAAGAGGTACTGAAATATGCCGAACAAGCCCATTTATCCGGCCGGTTGATCCTATTGAACAACCTCCATAATCCGCTCGAATTGCAGGCTTTCTATCAGAAAGCCCGGATCTTTATATATCCTTCTTTTTACGAAGGCTTCGGTTTGCCCGTTACCGAAGCCTTGCTAAGCAAAGTACCGGTAATTACTTCCGATTGTTCTTCATTACCGGAAGCCGGAGGGGATGCCGCTTACTATATTCATCCGGATGATCCGGAAGAAATGGCGGAAGCCATTCAAAAAGTTCTCACAGATACGGAATTGAGCCGGAAGATGATCGAAAAAGGCTACGTTTTCGCTCACCGCCGATTTAATGTCGAAAAGCTAACCGAACAAGTCCATACCTTATATCAGGAAATCCTTGACCGATGATGACCCGAAAAATTATAATCAATCCCCGATACGCCCACCTGAAAGATTTTGTCGAACATATCCCGGAACGTTTCCTTTCCGAAGGAGAGTGTATCTACGACGCCCGGAACAAAATAAAAGTGTTTGCAGAGGGAGATATAAAACTAAACGTAAAACGTTATTGCATCCCGATTATTTTCAATCGTTTGGCCTATATGTATCTAAGGAAGCCCAAGGCCGTAAGGGCTTACTCGTATGCGTTGAAACTCCGGACGCTGCACATCGATACCCCCGAACCGATCGCCTATATCCTTGAAAAAGAACAGGGCTTACTGGGATACAGCTATTTTATCAGCCTTCAGGTTCCCTATAGCCGCCGGTTTTACGAATTCGGAGAAGCTTCCATGACAGCGGAAAATCAACGGATACTCGAAGCATTCGGTCGCTTTACCGCTTGCCTGCATCAATCGGAAGTCTATCACCAGGATTACTCTCCCGGAAATATTTTGTTCGATGTACTCCAGGGCAAACCCGAATTTTGCATCGTCGACATCAACAGGATGAAATTCGGCCCGGTATCCTTCCGAAAGGGATGTGCCAATTTCGCCCGCTTATGGGGACCGAAAGAAATGTTCCGGCATATTGCCCGGGAATATGCCTCCCAACGGGGATTCGACGAAGATCGAACCTTGCGGGAAATATTGAAAATACGTCGGAGATATTGGAAGAAAGCAATCCGCAAACATCCGGCAGAATTTCCCCTGGAACTCTGACCGTGCCCCCCCCTTGTTTGTTTCTGAAAATTTATATAGTTTTGAAGAATCGAACAAAACGTTAATATGAATCCGAAATACCTCATATAATGAAATTTACCGATTTATGTAATCAAATTTTTAACGAATCTATCCGTCAATATCACCTGACCGACCAGGTGGATACCCCCATTCAAAATCCCTACCCGGAGAAAAGCATAGAATATTTCCTCTATTTAAAAAATTGGATTGATACCGTTCAATGGCATTTCGAAGATATTATCCGCGATCCGAACATCGATCCCCGCGAAGCCTTGGTTTTAAAAAGAAGAATCGATAAGTCCAATCAGGACCGCACCGATCTGGTGGAATTAATCGACAGCTATTTCCTTGACAAATACAAAGAGACCTCCATCCATCCGGATGCCACGATCAATACGGAAAGCCCGGCCTGGGCCATCGACCGCTTGTCTATTCTGGCTTTAAAAATCTATCACATGCAGCAGGAAGTGAACCGTAAGGACACCACCCCCACACATCATGCGCAGTGTGAACAGAAACTAAATATTTTGTTGGAACAACAAAAAGACCTATCCACAGCCATCGAACAATTAATTCAGGATATCGGGTCGGGACACAAATACATGAAAGTTTATAAGCAAATGAAAATGTATAACGACCCGGAATTAAACCCGGTCTTATACAGTAAAAAATAACGCATGAAGCGATTGCTCATATTTCGTTTTTCTGCCATGGGCGATGTGGCCATGACCGTACCCGTAATTCATGCCGTGGCCAAAGCCTATCCTGACCTGCAAATTATGATTGTCAGCCGGCTGGCTTTTCAGCCTTTTTTTGAAAAGTTGCCGGCCAATATCTCCTTTTTTGCTGCCGATTTATCCGGCAAGCATAAGGGGATCAGGGGACTTTATCGCTTATTCAGAGAATTGGGATCGATGAAATTTGATGCAGTTGCCGATTTACACGCTGTATTGAGAACTTTTTTCCTGCGTTTTTGCTTCCGCCTCACGGGAATACGAGTGGAACATATCCGCAAGGGCCGGAAAGAAAAAAAAGCGTTGACCCGTTCCAGAAATAAAATCAGAGGCCCCTTGACGGGAACCTGCGAACGCTATGCGGAGGTATTCAAAAAGCTAGGCCTGGACTTCCGGCTGACTTTCACCGACATATTTGAAACGGAAAAACCGGATTGCTCCACTTTTCTCCCTTATACAGGTGAAAAACAAAACGATCGATGGATCGGCATTGCGCCCTTTGCCAAACACAAAGGAAAAATGTATCCTCTTCACCTGATGGAAGAGGTCGTTGCCGGACTTAGCCAAAATACCCATACCCGTCTCTTCTTGTTCGGAGGAGGCAAGTATGAAACCGAATTTCTTCAGAAATGGGAGAAGAAATTTCTCAACACTACCACTGTGGCAGGAAAACTGAAACTGAAAGGCGAACTTGCTCTCATCAGTCAACTGGACCTCATGATTTCCATGGATTCCGCCAATATGCATATGGCTTCCCTCACCCATACACCTGTCATCTCCATCTGGGGCGCCACTCATCCTTGGGGCGGATTTATGGGTTGGAATCAATCCGCGCAAAATGTCATCCAACTGGATTTACCTTGCCGCCCTTGCTCCATTTTCGGGCACAAACCCTGCCTACGTAAGGATTATGCCTGTATGACCCAAATTTCTCCGAAGGCTATAGTCCAACATGCACAACTCTTTCTGGATTCACATTGACTTTTCAAATTTTCGATAGCTTCGCACCCATTGATGTTTTATTAAAAATAAACGCCGTTCTGCTTTGAAAGCCAAACTTTTTAAAACTCCCCTCAGACCTTTTTTCCTTTTCCAGGAATATTGCCAATGATGAACGGTATAGGTATTTTCTTTTATACATTCGGGATAAAATTCTTCATTCCAGGCATAGGGATAAAAAGCTTCCACTGGCAATATAAGTGTTGAACCGATATGTTGTTCTTTGTATTCTGTAACCCCCATCTTTAAAGCGACTTCACTGCTCACCCTAGGAATAAGTAAAGGCTTTAACCGATTATAATAACTCCAGGTCAAATGCCGGAAACATTCTTTTATATAAGGATGCCCGGCTTCTGTTCCTATAACAGCAGCATTCAACATGATCTTCCCCACCGATTTATGTTGAAAA
>CAJKZL010000326.1 GCA_905204385.1 uncultured Odoribacter sp.
TGGTGGTCTTCACCGGAGGTATCGGGGAAAATGATTGTCCTATCCGTCAGAAAATCTGTACCGATATGGAATATCTGGGTATCGAACTGAATAAAGAAGTGAACCTGGCTTCCCGTGGTAAAGATGCCGTTATCAGTGAAAAGGGTTCCAAAACTATCGTTATGGCCCTGACAACGGACGAGGAACTTGTTATTGCATTGGATACCATGAGATTGTCCGGAAAAATGAAGCCGTTGGAATAACTTTGTGTATTTGCAAAGCTATAAATAAAAGTGTATGATCTCTGTGAGGTCATACACTTTTTATTTGTACGATCAGCACTGTACGAAGCAAAAAAAAGCAGACCTGATCAGGCCTGCCGTAAAATTTAAAAGTGAATTCTTAGTCTGCCGGATTATCGGTACCCCATGACTCGACATAAAACTCGTTCTGTCTGTAACGGTTCTCCAGTTTAACAGTCAGTCTATTGTTTTCAACCGTATAGGCAAACACTTCAAAACCATATTTTTTCCCATTCGTCAAGCCGGCGGAAGAAGCATCGTAATTGGTAAACGAAATTTCTTTCTGGCTGGTGGTAGCAAGGGTCTTTACATTCTCCGGATCGTCGGATAACCAGCAAACCAACTCAAAATAACCGGCATTCTCGACTTCACCCCATTTCACCGTAAGCCCTTTGCTGGAAGCATAACTGAATTCTGCATTAAAATCGCCAATGGCTTTATCCGGATCCACTCCCATCTGTACGGTATAAATCACTTTTTCACCCTCGGCATTGGTGCCCGTAAAGGTATACGATTGTTCCTCTAACTCCGTTTTATAATCATAGTCAGGCACCTTGGACATCCAGATGTAATTGGTTAACTTTCCGGGAACTCCCAGCGGATAGGACTGGCAAGTCACCGAAGCCTGTGCCATGATTTCATTGGTAGCAAACCAAATATAAGGCGCAAATTTCGAAACGGTGTCGTCTCCGATGACTTCATTTTTTTGCAGAATATACCAACCTCCCTGACTGATTCCAAAATCGGGATCAGAGTTTTTTAAACACGAAGTCATACCCACAACACAGGCCGACACAACGAATAATTTAGCTAATGTTTTCATTCTTAATTGTTTTTGATACTATAAGTTTTCCCTAAATAAATCTGAGTGCGAATATGAATATTTTTTCTGAATACTACAAGAAAAATGGAAGATACCGATAGGGAAATGAAACATTTTCCACGCTGAGAGGTACAATTCAACAACATGGAAATGGAATCTGACACTAATTTCAACTTAAACGCTTTATGCTATTACAATTTGTTTTTGTATTGACTGCCATTATAGTTGGAGCTCGTTTAGGCGGCATCGGACTCGGAATAATGGGCGGTATCGGACTTGGCATACTGACTTTCGTTTTTGGCCTGCAGCCCACAGCACCTCCTATTGACGTCATGTTGATGATTGTAGCTGTAATAACTGCGGCCGCATGTATGCAGGCAGCAGGAGGCCTCGATCTTATGGTACACGCAGCCGAGCGCCTTCTCAGAAAACGGCCGGCGCAAATCACTTTCCTCAGCCCTCTGGTCACCTATTTATTCTCTTTTGTAGCTGGCACAGGGCATGTTGCCTATTCTGTGTTGCCCGTGATAGCCGAAGTTGCCCGCGAAACCAAAATACGTCCCGAACGTCCTCTCGGGATCGCCGTGATCGCCTCGCAACAAGCCATTACCGCCAGCCCCATATCGGCAGCTACCGTGGCATTGCTCGGATTGCTGACCGGATTCGACGTTTCTCTCCTGGACATCCTGATGGTCACTATTCCTTCTACCTTGCTCGGTGTTTTCATGGGAGCCCTTTACTCCCTAAGAGTAGGAAAAGAATTGACGGAGGATCCGGAATATCGGAGGCGACTCCGGGAAGGCTTGATCAGCGACAGTCATTACGAATTGAAGGATATCTCCAATAAACGCAAAGCTTTGACTTCGGTAATCATTTTTATCCTGGCGACGGTTTTCATCGTCGTATTCGGTTCCTTCGATAATCTCCGGCCTTCCCATATCATCGACGGAAACCTGGTGACCGTGGATATGGCAGCCATCATAGAAATCCTGATGTTGTCGGCCGCCGCTCTGATTATTTTGCTGACCAGAGCCAATGGCATAAAAGCTGCTCAGGGAAGTGTTTTTTCTGCAGGTATGCAGGCCGTTGTGGCTATTTTCGGTATTGCCTGGATGGGTGATACCTTTTTACAGGGTAATATGGCCGAACTAAAAAATTCCATCGAGGGCATTGTCACCCAAATGCCCTGGCTCTTCGGTATCGCTTTGTTCGTGATGTCTATCCTGCTCTATAGTCAGGCAGCTACCGTCAGGGCCTTCATGCCCCTGGGCATTGCTTTGGGCATTTCTCCTTATCTGTTGATTGCAATGTTTCCCGCCGTTAATGGTTATTTTTTTATCCCCAACTACCCTACCGTCGTGGCGGCTATTAATTTTGACCGGACAGGGACCACCCGCATCGGCAAGTACGTCCTCAACCATTCTTTTATGGTGCCCGGATTGATTGCAACCGTTACCTCCGTTACCTGCGGTATTCTTATGATACAATTTATTTTTTAATTCAAATTGATAAACCATTGCTTATGAAAACTTTACGATTTATCCTTCTCTGCACCCTCATTTCCTTGTTTTCTGTCGCACAATTATGGGCACAGCAACTGCCCAATATCCACATCCTGGCAACGGGAGGCACCATCGCCGGAGCCGGGAATTCCGCTACAGGCAGTAGTTACACCGCCGGACAGGTGGCCATCAACGAATTGATCTCTGCAGTACCCGAATTAAACGACATTGCACATGTCACAGGCGAACAAATCGTCAAGATCGGCTCTCAGGATATGTCCGACGAGGTTTGGCTGAAGTTGGCCCATTACCTGAACGCTTTGCTCAAGCGACCAAATGTCGACGGGGTAGTCATCACCCACGGTACGGATACCATGGAAGAAACGGCCTATTTCCTCAACCTGACCGTTAAAAGCGATAAACCGGTCGTTTTAGTAGGTGCCATGAGGGCTTCTACCTCCCTGAGTGCCGACGGTCCCTTGAATCTGTATAATGCCGTGGTAACGGCCGGAGCCCGCGAATCGGCAGGACGGGGAGTGATGATCGTTATGAACGGTCTGATACTGGGCGCACATGCAGCCATGAAGATGAATACCGTCGACGTGCAGGCCTTTCAGGCACCCAATTCAGGAGCTATGGGATATGTGTTCAATGGCAAAGTTCATTACAACCAAACCACCGATAAGTTGCATACGACGCAATCCGTTTTCGATGTCAGCGGAATGGAAAAGCTGCCGAAAGTAGGCATTATTTATAGTTATTCGAATGTGCAGTCCGAAGCTTTGGATGCCCTTGTCGACGGAGGATATGAAGGAATTATTCATGCCGGTGTCGGCAATGGCAATATCCATCGGAATATTTTCGGTAAACTGGTCGAGGCCGGTAAAAAAGGCATCCTCATTGTCCGTTCCAGCCGGGTTCCGACAGGCCCCACCACTCAGGATGCGGAAATAGACGACGATCGGTACGGTTTTGTGGCGTCCGAAGAATTAAATCCCCAGAAATCACGGATATTGCTCATGCTGGCCCTGACTAAAACCAAAGACTATAAAACCATACAAAACTATTTTGAAACTTACTAAAAGTGTAATTCCTAACCCTTAATACCTAATGCGATGAAACAACTTATTCTGGCCATAAGCTTATTCCTGGGTTCTGTCGGAATGCTATGGGCACAACATCTGGATTTTCAGTCCGATCCCACCCTCAACGGTAAAACATTATTTGAGAAAGTCACTAAACTGGAAAAAAAAGCCGATTGGTTTAATGTATACCTGAATATGCAAGGTAGTTTCAATATTTACTTTAACAATGATGAAGTGGAACAAACCGCCTTCCGCATGGATCAGCTCCGCCTGGAAGTAAAAGGGAATATCACCGACCGCATTTATTACCGTTACCGCCAGCGTCTCAATCGGAGCAATAATCCCCAGAGCCTGGACAATCTCCCGACCTCTATCGATTACGCTGCCGTAGGTTTCCATATCACGGACAATCTTTCCGTCTTCGCCGGAAAACAATGCACTGCCTTCGGGGGATTCGAATTCGACCTCAACCCCATCGAAGTCTATCAATATTGCGATATGCTCGAATATATGAGTAACTTTCTGACCGGGGTCGATTTTTCTTATTGGGTGACACCACAGCATGAATTTCGTTTTCAGATTGTCGATTCCCGGAACGGCTCCTTCGAAAGCCTGTACGGCGAAGTTCCGTCAGGCATAAAACAGGCTAAAGCTCCCCTCGGATATACGCTGAACTGGAACGGCAGTTTCTGGGATAATCAACTCAAGACCAGATGGTCAGCCTCTATTTTTCACGAAGCCAAAAAGAAAAATTGGTACTACTATGCCCTGGGTACAGAGGTGGCTTTATCCCGGTTCCTGGGATTTTTCGATTTT
>CAJKZL010000327.1 GCA_905204385.1 uncultured Odoribacter sp.
AGACGACCAGCCTCACCACGATATTGGCCTTGTTACCTATGTGTTTCGGTTTCGGAGAAGGGGCATCCCTTCGTTCTCCCATGGCCCTTGCCGTAATCGGAGGCCTCTTTACCTCTACGATTATGACATTGGTCGTGATCCCGTGCGTGTACTATATTTTTGATAAAAAAGTAAAAAAAACCGAAGGTGTTGAAAAGGTCTGAAAGGCAATGAACAATCGGAAAGATAATTATTAAAGAGGTCCGTAATTACTATCCCAGGTTTTGACTTTTTGACATTTTCTACTTTTTTGACCTTTTTGATTTTAGATAAGAAACAATGAACACCTTGATAAACCGTATAGTTCTGATTTCAATGCTCTTCATCGGTCTGACGATGATGGGTATATTTTCATACAGATACTTGAAGATGTAGGTGTATCCGGACGCAGAATTTCCTTCACTCAATGTGAGTATTTCTGCCCGGACCGAACTCGATCCTAAATATATCGAAAGCCAGGCAGCAATTCCGGTCGAAGGAGTGATCAGCGGCATGGAGGGCGTAGAGGAAATCACCACCCGCATATCCACGCGGAATGCCCGGATCACGGTTTCGTTTACCAAGAATACCCACGTCAAATATGCCTACCTGAAATTGGAGGAAAAAATCAAGACGCTGGCCAAAACCTTACCTGAAGAATTTACGGTTCAGGTCAGTAAATCGGGAAGTGGAAGAGCCAGCGACCAATTCATGACGCTGCAGGTTTTAGGAGATGAGGATATCGATTACGTACGTAACATTACCGATGCCGATATTGCGCCCATACTCGAAAGCACCGACGGCATCGCCTCCGTTACCGTACTGGGAGGACGCCAGAAAAGCATAGAAATTCTGTTAGATCAGGAGAAATGTAAAGCGCTGAACATCACGCCTTCCCAGATCAGTTCGCTCATCAGCAAAAATATGTCCGAAAAGAGCTTCGCCGGATCGGTTTATGAAAACGTCAAACGTTATTTTGTCAATGTGACTGCCGAATACCTGCAAACGGAAGATCTGGGAAATATTGTGGTGACCGAGGGACCTGTTTTGCTGAAGGACATCGCCGATATCAATTTTGGAATCAAAGACGAAGAATCTTATTCCCGCGTGAACGGCAAAGAGGTGATTACCTGTATTCTTTCTAAATCCCCTCTGGTCAATATCATCGATTTATCGGAAAGAGTAAGGCAAGAAATCGAACAATTAAATACCGAGTTGGCTCCCAAAGGAATCTTTATTCAGGTCGATACGGATGCGGCAGAGGTGATGAGCAAAAACATCGACACCATCATCGATCTGGGTATTACCGGAGCCATTCTGGCCATATTTATCCTTTATTTATTCTTACGCAATTTTAAAATCGTCACTTTTATCGCTTTTGCCATACCGATTTCCGTCTTTTCGGCTTTTTATTTTTTCTACTTTTTCGGCATTAGTATCAATACGCTGACTTTAACGGGAATTGCCCTCGCTGTAGGAATGTTGCTGGACAATTCGGTGGTCGTCATGGAGAATATTTTCCGCTTGCGGGCCCTTGGCGTGTCCAGTCAGGAAGCCGCCGTGCGCGGAACCACGGAAGTCTCCAAAGCAGTGATTGCTGCTACGCTGACCACGATCACGGTATTTCTTCCTTTCCTGTTTTCAGACGATTTCCTGCTCAAACTCATAGGGGAACATATCGGTGTATCCATTATTACGACCTTGCTTCTTTCCCTGGTGGTGGCTCTGCTCCTGATCCCGATGGCCGTCAACCAATTTATGAAAAACCAGGGAGAAAAAGTAAATTTCAGAAACCTTTCTATTCATAGCCGGCCTGTACAGATCTATATCGCACTGCTCTAAATGTGCCTGCGGAAACCGGCAGCCGTCGTTTTTACAGCGATATTGCTTCTCATCATCTCCATTGCATTGTCGTTGACATTAACCATGAATACACTGAAAGAGATCGAAGCGGATACCTTCAATGTATTTATGACCTTTCCGAATGGCAATACTCTGAACCGCACCGACGAAACGGTAAGGGCATACGAGCAACGCCTGGATGAAATCCCGGAAATAGAGCAATATAGCTCGAAAGTGTATCCCACGGATGCCAGCCTTACGATCAAGTTAAAAGACAAATTTGAAAAAATCGGCAAAAGATCGCTGAATGAACTGAAAAGCATCGTTATCTCGCAAGTGAACGGTTTACGGGTCAGCGATATCAGCCTAGAGGCCATCGAAAGTAGTGAAAACTTCCAGGGGGGAGGCGGAAGCTCTATGTTGGGCGGAGGAGAGGAATTACTGAAGAAAATGGGCATGGGCACTCAGAGCGAAAAGGTCGTCATCAAGGGCCAGGACTTCGAGAAAATGGTCAATCTGGCCGAGCTTCTGAAGTATCAGCTCGAAGAACTGGACAACGTCAGCTACTCCTCCATAAGCTCTTCCCGCGGTAAGCCGGAAGCCCGGATCATCTTCGACCAATATCTGATGGGTACCTACGATGTCACTCCCAACAATGTGGTGAATGAACTGAACAATTTCGCCCCTCAGAATACAACATCCATCAAATACAAGGCCGGAGACCAGGAATACGACATTATCATCAAAGACAAAGAACTGGCACTCAAACAAGAAGAGGAACAGGAAACTCCCGCCCGTACGCTGGAAGACCTCCGTAACCTGGAAGTAACCAACCAGAACAACTCCATTCTCGACCTGAGAAGCTTCAGCCAGATCAACCTGGGACGTGGACAGGGAAATATCAACCGCGTCAACCAGGACAAGGAAGTCACCGTAAACTATCGCTTCAATTCGGACGTCAATGAATCCAAAGATATCCTGAATGCCGCCCGCACGGAGGTCGACGAATTGGTACAAAATACCGATATTCCTACGGGACTGGCAGTGGAAGTGATTCATGAAGAAAACGAAACCAGCGAATTTACCTTCCTGATCCTGGCCACTTTCATTCTGATCTATATGATTCTGGCTTCCGTCTTCGCTTCCCTGACCGCAATTCATTACTGAATGCCAATGTTCTGGTCGGTGTCATCATCCTGATCGGTATCGTGGTAAACAACAGCATCATCCTGATCGATTATACCTCGCAATTACGACGGCAAGGCAACCGCAAACCCCGGGCGTTGATCATTGCAGGCATTTCGAGGGTAAGACCTATTCTGATCACAGCCATCACGACAATTGTCGCCATGTTCCCGCTGGCCATGGGACAGGGAGAATTTGTCTCCGGTCTGGGCGCTCCTTTTGCCATCACCGTTTTCGGAGGATTGACCATGAGTACATTATTGACCCTGGTGATTATCCCCACCCTATATTCCGGTTTGGAAGAAGCACTTCATCGGCTGCGTACCCAGAGTTTAACCCTGAAGATTATTCAACTCACCCTTTTGATCCTGGCAGTCATCGGCATAGTGATGATAACCGACTCGCTGATATGGCAATTGGGTTACTTTGTCGGAGCCATTATACTGATACCGGCAGCCACCTGGTTTATGGAGACTAGTCTGCGTCAGGCCAACAGCCGGATTATTCCTCCGGATCAGGAAATCCATATTTCAATCCGTAATCTGGTGAAGATCTACGGCCGTCCCTATGAATTTCAACGGGAATGGCAATCCGGCCATCGTGTACGGGAACGGCTGGGATTAAAGGAAGAATACCGGCAATGGTCGGATTTAAAACCTTTGGTATGGATGTTACCTATCACCGGCTTCCTGATTTATTTCACCTATTTCTATCAAACATTGACCTTCTGGGCCATCATTTTTGCCGTCTGCACCTGGATGTTGCTGACAAAATTGATTGCCATCGGAGGTGAATATTTTAAAGCTCATAAAATCAAAAGCTTGAGCTGGTGTATACGGGTATGCGGAATCTTCATTTATTACTTTTCGCCCTTGTTTACGCTCATATGGGCTTCTATAAAATTCTCGGATTCCGGCATGGCTATTTTACTCGGTCTCCTTTGGTATGTCGCTATAGTTGCCCGCTATTTATCGGACCGGATCCATAAATACAATATCAACATCGATATGATCGACGGTCGGTTCAGGGAATTGAAAAAAGGAGTATATAAGATCGCCACAAAAATTCCGATGATCGGATATAAGAAAAAACCGTTCAAAGCCTTGAACGCCGTCTCAATGGAGATCCATACCGGTATGTTCGGTTTGTTAGGACCTAACGGTGCAGGTAAAACCACCCTTATGCGTATCATCTGCGGCATATTCGAGCAGAGCTATGGAAAAATATTCATCAATGGCATCGATACCCAGTAAAAACGGGAAGAATTGCAGGGATTGTTCGGTTATCTGCCTCAGGAATTCGGTACTTACGAAAACCTGACCTCCTGGGAGTTTTTGGAATATCAGGCTCTCCTGAAAGGAATTTATAATCCCAAAACCCGGAGCAAACGAATCACAGAAGTGCTCGAAGCGGTTCATATGTATGAA
>CAJKZL010000328.1 GCA_905204385.1 uncultured Odoribacter sp.
TTCCATTTTATCTTCCGGTTTTGCTTCGGCAATAAAATCGTCGACCCCGGCTTTTTCTGCAATATATTTTGCCGTCAATGGATTATCCCCGGTCACCATCACTGTTTTCACCCCCATTTTACGCAGGCGTTCGAAACGTTCCTGAATGCCCGGCTTGATGATGTCCTGCAATTCGATGACCCCGGTCACTTTTTTATCGGCACATACCACCAGCGGCGTACCGCCATTAGCCGTGATGTGTTGTATGAGGCCGGCCACTTCCTCTGGAAACGGATTTCCGGACCCCTCGGTCATCTTACGGATCGTATCGAATGCCCCTTTCCGGATTTCTGTTCCATTTTTGAGATTAATGCCCGAACAACGGGTTTCCGCTGAGAATTTAATCATTCTTGCCCCTTCAGTGTGCATATCGCGCATCCGGACACCGGATTCGTGAGCCAGTTCGAGAATGGATTTACCTTCCGGCGTTTCGTCGGATACGGAAGACAGCACGCAAATTTCAATAAAAGCTTTCTGGTCCATCCCTTCCACCGGATAAAAACGGGTGGCCTTCCGGTTACCGATGGTAATAGTTCCCGTCTTATCCAACAGCAGGGTATCGATATCCCCGGCAGTCTCGACGGCTTTACCGGATTTGGTGATGACATTGGCACGCAGGGCCCGGTCCATTCCGGCAATTCCGATAGCCGACAGCAGGCCACCGATGGTGGTCGGTATCAGGCAAACAAACAAAGACAGGAAAGAAGCGATGGTAATCATCGTTCCCGTATAGTCGGCAAAAGGTTTCAAGGTGACACATACAATCACAAATACCAGGGTAAAAGCGGCCAGCAAAATAGTCAGTGCAATCTCGTTGGGTGTTTTCTGCCGGGAAGCGCCCTCCACCAGTGCAATCATCTTGTCGAGGAAACTTTCTCCCGGCTGGGTAGACACCAGCACCTTAATCCGGTCGGACAACACCTTCGTGCCTCCGGTTACGGAGCTTTTATCTCCGCCAGCTTCCCGGATCACCGGGGCTGATTCCCCCGTTATGGCGCTTTCGTCGATAGAGGCCAGGCCTTCGATAATCTCACCGTCGGCAGGAATTGTATCCCCGGCCTCACAAACAAACACGTCCCCTTTTTTCAACTGCGAGCTGCTGACCGTCACTATTCCATCCTTGCGGAGAAGCTTAGCCGGGGTTTCCTCCCGGGTTTTTCGCAGGCTATCGGCCTGAGCTTTCCCGCGTGCCTCGGCTATCGCTTCGGCAAAATTAGCAAACAATAAGGTAATGAACAGGATAACGAACACCCACGCATTGTAAGCAAAAGAACCCTGTGTATCGTTCCCGATAGAATAGAGCATCACAATCAGCATGATAAGGGTGCAAACCTCTACCGTGAACATGATTGGATTTTTTATCATCACCCGTGGATCGAGCTTCACGAATGATTGTTTAAGACTTTCCATCACCTGTTCTCTCTGGAACAGGGAAGAGCGGTTATTATTTTTCATAGTTAAAAGGATAAGTGATGAACGATGAATGATAAACGATGAACGAGAATGGACCCTGCGGGCGCTTTTATTACTCCTTGGTTTATAAATTTAAATGTTCGGCAATCGTGCTTAATGCCTGTACCGGGAAAAAGGACAGAGCGGCCACAATGAAGATAACGGCAAAGGTCATCACACTAAAGGTGACCGTATCGGTTTTCAAGGTTCCTGCACTTTCGGGGATGAACTTTTTATTGGCCAGTAATCCGGCAATCGCCACTTGCCCGATAATGGGCAGAAAACGTCCCAGAATCAGGACGAGACCACAGGAATAGTTCCAGAACCAGGTATTGTCGCCCAATCCTTCGAAGCCCGAGCCGTTATTGGCAGCCGAAGAGGTGTACTCGTACAGCATCTCGCTCAGTCCGTGAAATCCCGGATTGTTCAGCCATCCGCCTTCGCCCTCTACAAAGGCAGGCGCATGCACATAGAGGTAAGCTGACAGACCGGTACACGCCAAAATGATAAAATGATGCAGAAGGGCCACAATGGAAGCAATTTTCATCTACCGGGCTTCCACCTTTTTACCCAAAAATTCCGGTGTACGTCCCACCATCAATCCGCTGATAAACACAGCAATGATGATAAAGGTGAAATAATTCATCCAGCCTACCCCCACACCGCCAAACCAGGTGTTAATCTGCATATTCAGCATCTCTATCATTCCGGAAAGGGGCATCGTGGAATCGTGCATACCATTGACCGAACCGTTCGAAGTAACAGTCGTCGTAACGCTCCATAGGGCCGTTGCCCCGGCACCCAAACGGACTTCCTTACCTTCCATAGCACAAATGTCCTGGGCACTACCCATCGCGTCGACCCGGGGATTCCCTCTCATTTCCTGCGACACGTTGATACCGACACCTATTAAATAAGCCACCAGCATCACTCCGTAAATACAATATCCCAGTTTTCTGCGACGAATATAAAAACCGAAAGCAAAAGCCATCGCCATCGGTATAATCAGAATGGCCATACACTCCACCATATTGGTCAGGTAAGTAGGATTTTCCAGCGGATGAGACGAATTAACACCGAAATATCCCCCGCCGTTAGTACCCAATTGCTTAATCGGAACGATAGCAGCCGTCGGTCCCTGAGACACCATTTGGGTAGTCCCTTCGAGCGTTGTCACTTCCATTTTTCCGTCGAATCCCATCGGTACCCCTTGGACAATCAGAATAAAACCGACAATCAGGGAAAGCGGTAACAGGATGCGGGTGCAACTCAGCACTAAAAAATTCCAGAAATTACCGATCGTCCTGGTGGTTTTGGCCGCCAAGGCTTTCATAATGCCCGCCATCGCAGCCATACCGCAGGCAGCCGTAATAAACTGGAATAACATAATGACAAACAATTGGGTAAAATAAGTCAGTCCGCTTTCCCCGCTATAATGCTGCAAATTACAGTTCACCATAAAACTAATACAGGTATTGAAAGCCTGATGCGCTGTTTGCCCGGGATTGCCATCGGGATTCAGTGGTAAAACGCCCTGCGCCACCAACAACACTATACCCCATACAAACCAGAATAAATTCACCATCAATAAGGCTTTGAGAAATTGTTTCCAGTTCATTTCTTCTGCCGGGTCGATTCCCGCCAATTTGAACATCCAGCGTTCGACGGGCTTCATAAAATCCATCCAGGTCTTTTCGCCCCGATAAACTTTGGCAATGTATTTTCCCAGTGGATAACTAATCGCCACCATGAGAACGATTTGCACCATAACACCTAAAATCTCCGTATTCATATCACGTCTTTTTTTAAAATTTCTCGGGTTTCACCAATACATACATCAGATACCCGAACATGACCACACTCACAATAAATAAAGCTGTATACATAATCCTATTGCTTAAATTTTTTCAAACCAATCGACACATTTACCGAAAAACCAGAAGCAGGCTATGCCGCTCAGCATACATACCAAGAATCCGAATGAAAACAGTTCCATAATTTCTTTGTTTTAGTGAATACTATATTCTACAGAGAATCACTTTGCCAACTTCATGCCAGCCCTGACTACTTAGCAATAAAACACTATTATTCAATACAATACGTCCAAAACAAAGATTTAATAATTAAGAAATATCCTTCCAAAATGAAAGGGTTCCCTTTTCAAAACGGTAGACTTATCGTTTTAACTTAATCGATCGCAGGAAAATCTTCAGCAATTTCCAACTTGCCCGAACAGGCATCGAACCGACACCCGTCCGGTGGAATCGGGATAGACCATAAGCTAAAAGAACACTATAAATCAACCACTTAACCATTCACACTCAAAAAAAACTTCGGTTTGAATCATTTTAACACTGTAAACCTCTAAATTTGTGATGCTTTGATGGATAAATTTTTGCAAAGAACCCGATCGTATTCCTTTAATAAAAACAAGGCTAGGTGAACAATGCAGATCATATGTGGCTTAACGGATTGAGTACAGGGGAAGAAGAAGCTTACCGCCTGCTGTTCAGAGAGTATTATGCCTTGCTGGCTATGTTTGCTTACCGTTACCTGGAGGACAGGCAACTGAGCGAAGATGTCATTCACGATGTTTTTCTGGGATTATACGAAGACAAGGAACGTTTTCTGACCATAGCTACTCTGAAATCCTATCTCTACAACGCTGTGCGCAACCGTTGCATCGATCTGCTCAGGCACCGGCAGATAGCCAGCCGCTACGAGGAAGAAGTAAAATGCAGCGAAGAGGAGTTTTATGAGGAAGGCATACTGGAAGCCGAGGCTTATGCCTTGCTGAGGAAAGCCATTGCGGAGTTGCCCGGGCAGACCGGAAGTGTCTACGACCTGGTATTGCAGGGATACAGCAACCCCGAAATTGCCGAAAAACTGTCGTTGACGGAGGATGCAGTGAAGGCATATAAAAAACGGGGCAAGAAGATATTGCGGGAAAAATTGGGACATCTGTTGGCCGTATCGCTG
>CAJKZL010000329.1 GCA_905204385.1 uncultured Odoribacter sp.
GACTCCCGAGGTTGCACATACTCTCGATAATTCTTCTACCGCCATGGAATAAAGCACATTATTGCCTCCGGCTCCACCATATTCCGTCGGAAAAGGAATCCCCATGATTCCCAAACGAGCCATTTTTTCGACTGTTTCCACCGGAAATCTTTCCTCTTCGTCCACTCCCGCAGCTAAAGGCTTCACTTCCTTTTCAGCAAAATCCCTGATCATCTGCTGAAATAATATTTCTTTTTTTGATAATGAAAAATCCATACCTAAATTTATTGCTGAGTTTCCATTCAGAAGGACATCTTTTCTTGGTCCTGAACCGATCCTCTTAAACTTTTATTTTTGTCAACACATCATTTTCAAATCCGGGGCAACGATCAAGGTTGCTTCAGTGGCGGCCTGTACTTGTTCTACCGTAAATTCCGGATGTACCTCTTTCAACAAAATGCCTTCGGGAACAATTTCCATGACGCCCATTTCGGTAACGATCATATTTACCTGCCCTTTAGCCGTCAATGGTAAAGTACATTTTTTCAGAATCTTGGGATTCCCCTTCGCCGTATGCTCCATGGCAAGTATCACTTTTCCGGCTCCCATCAGCAAGTCCATCGCCCCACCCATTCCGGGAGTTTTCTTGCCCGGAATCATCCAGTTGGCCAGATCGCCCTTTTCGTCCACCTGCAAGGCCCCCAGAATACTCACGTCCACATGTCCGCCCCGGATTATGCCGAAGGAGGTAGCACTGTCAAAACTGGCCGCGCCCGGCAGAGCCGTGATAGCACCGCCGCCGGCATTGATCAGATCAGGATCTTCCTCGCCCGCTGCCGGAGTCGGTCCCATACCGATCAATCCATTCTCGGTTTGAAGGATCACTTCCACACCTTCGGGAAGATAATCCGGCACCAAAGTCGGTAAACCGATCCCCAGATTTACCACATCGCCATTTTTTAACTCTTGAGCCACCCGCCTGGCAATGACTTCTCTTATTTGTTCTTTTTCCATAGCCAATATGTTTGATTATATTTATGTCGTTCCTCGTTAATCATTCTTCATTAATCGTTTATCCCTTCTTTTCTCCAACTCCTGAGCAATAAAAGAGGCAACATCGTCAGCAAAAGTATTCATGCCGAATCCGGCATCATACCCTAATTCTTTGGCCAGTTCATGGGAAATCCGCGGTCCCCCGCAAGCCAATATCACCTTATCTCTCAATCCTTCCGCCTCCAGCATCTCTACCAATTCCGTCAGGTTTTTCACATGTATATCCTTTTGTGTGACCGTCTGGGATACAAGCAAAGCATCGGCTTTCAACTCTATCGCTTTTGCTATAAACTCCTCATTCGAAACCTGACTTCCCATATTCACTGCTTCGAACATCTCATAACGCTCCAATCCGTAATGCCCGGCAAATCCTTTCATGTTCATGATGGCATCTATACCCACCGTATGGGCGTCGGTACCCGTACTCGCTCCTACCACCACAATCTTACGCCCGATATGCTCCCGGATAAAACGGTCCGTTTCCACCATATCCCATTTTGTCGCTTCCACTTTAGGAACGTAAATATTGGAATAATCGACGGTGTGAATACAACTGCCATAACAATTGAAAAAAGTAAATCCTTTTGTCAACTCCTGGTGGAAAACTACCTGAGGATTTTCGAATCCCATCTTTTTCATCAGTTGCTTTGCAGCTTCTATCGCTTCCTCTCCAGCAGGCACAGGCAAAGTGAAACTCAGCTGTGTTTTGCCATCGTTCATCGTATCCCCGTAGGGCTTAATTTTTTTCAGGTCCAGGGTTTGGTCAAAATCCCTGCCTTCCATGGAATATAAACCTCCGCTCATTTCATCTTCGATTTTAAATCCGGATTCACTTTTGCTTCACCGGAGAAACATTGATCTTTCCTATTATTGTAAAACGCCCTCTCTGTTCAACATGATTTCCACAAAAGGATTGCAATAATTTTTCCCTTTGGGGCTCACTCCGTCCAAGCCTTTCCCTCCGTTTTTAGGTCGTCGGATATCGGCAAAAATTCCTTTTTCCAAGGCGTTAAAAAGTCCTTCCAACTCTATTCTCTCCAAAAGCCCGATCGCTTTTTCCAACACTTCCCGGGCCCGGTTGCGAATCAGTCCGTTTTCCTTAAATTCCACCTCATCGCCGATATTTTTCATGTTATTGAAAATATAACGGGCATTCTCTATGGACAGATAACGATCGGACATAAACGGCGTATGTATTGCCTCCGTCGGCATTCCCAATAATTGGATGCCCTGGGAAGTCCAAATGCCCACCATATTGAACAGAGCATCCTGAATATGCCCACGGAAAATATTCCCGGTCATGAATTTGGTCGTTGGCATATATTTGAGATTTGCTTTCTGAAAAATCTCCCGGGTCATCTGAGCTTGCGCCAACTCATATAAAAAGCCGTTTTCCAATTGCGGATCCATTTCGAAAGCATGCCCCAGGCCCATCTGTTCCTCCGGCAGCCCCGCCAATAACGCCAATAGCTCATTGATCAGGTCGGAGGCCAGCACCGTATGAGCTTCCTCGACAGCATCGGCCGTCGTCAGGTAATTGTCCTCGCCCGTATTGATAATCACGCCGGCAAAACCGTAGATCACCCTGGACATAAACTGATCCACCAGCGTCCGCTGCATATTGATGTCACGGAAAAGAATGCCGTACAAAGCATCGTTAAGCATCACATCCAGCCCCTCCAAGGCTCCCATCACGGCGATTTCCGGCATGCACAGGCCGGAACAATAATTGCACAGCCGAATATAACGGCCGACTTCTTCCCCCACTTCATCCAGGGCCTTACGCATAATACGGAAATTTTCCTGGGTAGCGAAAGTACCCCCGAATCCCTCGGTCGTAGCCCCATAGGGAACATAATCCAACAAACTCTGACCCGTAGTACGAATCACAGCAATGATATCGGCTCCCTGCCGCGCAGCAGCCTGTGCCTGTACCACATCTTCATAAATATTACCGGTGGCTACAATGACATATAAATAGGGCTTAGCCCCTTCGCCTAAAGCCGCAATATATTTTTCCCGCCTCTGCCGTCTGTCCCGGATACGGCGGACGCTTTCCTCGATATAGGGCTTCAACGCCCGTTCCCGATCTTCCCGGACGGCGACTGCCATCCGCGTTAAATCCAACGTCCCTTCGGCCATCTTCCGGGCAATTTCCTGAGGAGACCAACCGGTAGCCACCATGGCATTACCCAGAAAAAACAAGACCCCCTCGCCTAATATGTTCTTATCTTTTAATTCGTCTACGACAACATTGGGAAGCGGAACCGCATGACCGTCCACGCCGTCTATGCCCAGCAAACGGCAAAGAGTCCTTTCAACCGCCACCGTCGTATAACCCTCTACAAACTCCTGCACCTGACCGGCAATCGTCCGGGCCAATCCACGGGCATGCTCCACCTGTTTAAAATCGATACCTAACTTACTATTCATACTCATAAAACTTATTCAGATAAACTTTTCGGCTTCCGCCAACAATTCCTTGTCCACACCTAATAAAGCGGCTATGCGCAAGGCTTCCCGGGGAACCTCGTCCGACTGATCTTCCTCCAGGGAATAATCGATCCATCGATTTATATTACCCGGGGTGACTTCCCCCTGTATTTTCTCTTCTACAAATCCTTTCACCCTCAATCTTTTTCCAGCCGTAACAATACCGTTATAATGGGTTGTGACCAAGGCCGGAACAGCATGCCGGGTCAGGAAATCCACCAATCCATTGACAATTGCCTGTCCTTCGATAGGATTCGTGGTACGTGCCGGTTCGTCGATACATACCAGCAAGCGTCGTCCCTTCCGGATCTGTTTCACGATCCCATCGATGCGGAGCATTTCGGCAGCAAAAGATGACAAACCGTTCATTTCGTCCTGCTCATCCCCGATGCTGGTCAGCAGATCGTCCACCACCACCATCCGGGCCTCTCTGGCAGGCACATAGCATCCGAACTGCAAAAGACATTGCGCCAAGGCCACCGTTTTCAACAACACCGTTTTACCCACCATATTAGCCCCTGTAATCAGAGTGGCGTGCTGCCCCAGGAGCAAGTCCACAGGTTGGAATTGTTTTGCAGATTTCTGCAGGATCTCCTGCAAAAAAGGATTGAAAAGCCCGCAGAAGCTCATCTCTCCCTCTTCTAAAACCGGTTTAACCAGTTTCATCCGTTTGGCTTGCCGGGCCTTAGCGATAACAATATCCAACAAGGCCATTTGCTCCAGCGCATTTTGTAAATCCTTGCGGAAGGGAACTAATCGACAGGATAATTTTTCCCTGATCCGGTCCTCTATTTCTACATTCCGGAGATAAAGCGCATCGGTCTCCGCATCCTCGGCTCCTTTCTTTTTCTTCATTTTCAAATCCGACCGCACTGCTGCCAATTCCGCAGAATATGCATCGTAAATATAAAAATGCGGCAT
>CAJKZL010000330.1 GCA_905204385.1 uncultured Odoribacter sp.
TGCTTTTGCACCGCGCTTGTCTTTCTTCTGGGCCATCGGAACGAACCATTTTATGGAAATTGCCATGATGCGTGCGGGACGTCTGTTGTGGGCCAAGATTGTAAAACAATTCAACCCGAAGAATCCGAAATCACTGGCTTTGCGTACTCACTCCCAGACTTCGGGATGGTCGCTGACCGAACAGGATCCGTTCAACAATGTAGGTCGTACCTGTATCGAAGCTATGGGTGCAGCTCTGGGACATACCCAGTCTTTGCATACCAATGCGCTGGATGAGGCTATTGCGCTGCCGACCGATTTCTCTGCCCGTATCGCCCGGAATACCCAGATCTATATCCAGGAAGAATCGACCATCTGCAAGGCTGTCGATCCATGGGCCGGTTCGTATTATGTGGAAACACTTACCAATGAATTGGTACACAAGGCATGGGCCCATATTCAGGAAATAGAAAAACTGGGAGGTATGGCTGCTGCCATCGAATCGGGTTTGCCGAAACTGCGTATCGAAGAAGCTGCCGCCCGTACTCAGGCCCGCATCGATAGCGGTGAACAGACGATTGTCGGCGTGAATAAATACCGTTTGGACAAAGAAGATCCGATCGATATTCTCGAAATCGATAATACTGCAGTGCGGGAAGCTCAGATTGCCCGTCTGAAGAAACTCAAAGCTGAACGGAATCAGGCCGAAGTGGATGCTGCACTGGAAGCTATAACCAAATGTGTGGAACCCGGCGAAGGCAACCTGCTGGAGCTGGCTGTAGATGCTGCTAAGAAACGGGCATCCCTGGGAGAAATCTCCTCTGCCTGTGAAAAAGTTGTCGGACGTTATAAAGCTGTAATCAGAACTGTGAGCGGAGTATATTCAAGTGTAGCCGGCGAAGATGCCGACTTCGAGAAAGCAAAGGCAATGACCGATGAGTTTGCCGAACTAACCGGACGCCGTCCGCGTATTATGATTGCCAAGATGGGACAGGACGGACACGACCGTGGCGCTTAAGTGGTCGCTACCGGTTATGCCGATATGGGCTTCGACGTGGATATGGGACCATTGTTCCAGACTCCGGAAGAGACCGCTAAGCAAGCTGTGGAAAACGATGTGCATGTAGTAGGTGTTTCTTCTCTGGCTGCCGGACATAAAACGCTGGTACCTGCCGTTATCGCCGAATTGAAAAAGCTGGGACGGGAAGACATCCTCGTATATGTGGGCGGTGTGATTCCTCATCAGGACTATCAGTTCCTGTTCGATGCCGGTGCTATCGCCGTGTTCGGTCCTGGTACGAAGGTTTCCAAAAGTGCTATCCAGGTGATGGAAATTTTGCTGCAATTAGCAAAGAAATAAAGCTTGCCGGATGGCCGTGAAGCGGTCGCACGGACAGCGATAAAATGCCGGGGGTGTTCCGAGATAAGGAATACCCCCGGTTTTTTGTCTTTTTGAGACAGGATGGGTTAGAAGATAGTTTGGGCATGATATTCTTTGACTTCCGGTCGTTTGTCCTGAAATTTTTCTACTTTTGTAGCCGTTATAACATTGTTTATTATGTATGGCGGAAAACTGACAACGGCATTTTGTGTCTTGGCTTGTATTTTATGGGCGGGATGCAGCGATGAGGACGGGAAGGAGAAAGAACCGGAACCGATTCGTCCTTTGATTTTTGAAAAGGAAGCATATGAAATCCGGGAAAATTTTATAACAGAATTATATGCCCTTTCCTGTAACGGTTAAAATGTGCTGGACGTGGAATCGGGCGATACAGCCCGGATGAAGGCAAATGTCGTAATATATGAAAACGGGACTTCCCATGCTTCGGGATGTATTTATCTGACCGGCGTGCAGAAAGGCAACACTTCGCTGACTGTGCGCGACCGCCTCACCCAGGAAAGTAAGACGCTGGACATTAAAGTCGTCGATTTGCATCTGGGTATGAAAGTGACTGATTCGGATCATCCTTTGTTTACCGCTTCCGGTTTCGGCTATCTTTTCCTTGTCGGCAACGGGCAGCAGGATTTTTACCTCTTCAGTGTAAAAGACGACTGTCCCGACCGGATGATCGGACGAGGGAACTTTGCTTTTTCGGTTGAAAGCGAAAAGCCCTGTCTGACCTTGACTGTCGCCGGTGAAAACGATAGTTCCACATCCTATCGATTCGATTTGTCGGGGAACAATCAGCGGGTTTATACTTTATTGAATCATTATTTCCGTTTGGGTTGGGAAACTGCTGAACAAACGTTTTCCAAATCTGTAGATCAATCCATCCGGTTCCGGATGACCGAAGGGGGTAAGGAAGTATTCCTGATGTTCGATCATGTACAGCTCCCGGACGGTTTTCTGAAATAACCGCCGTTTTGTTTTTAGCCCTTAAATGACGACTATGGATTATGGAGAAGTGATTGCCCGGCTTTACGATGAGGTGAAATCGTTCCGGGGACAAGGAAAAGTGGCCGATTATATACCGGCTTTGGCCGAGGTGGATCCCGGGCAATACGGGATTGCCGTGCAAACCTTAACGGGCAAGACTTTTCAGGTGGGGGATGCTGAGACCCGTTTTTCTATCCAGAGTATATCGAAGGTGTTTACGCTGGCGATGGTGACCCGGCATCTGGGGGACGAACTGTGGAAATCGGTGGGTCGGGAGCCTTCGGGTAATCCGTTCAATTCTCTTGTCCAATTGGAGCATGAACAGGGTATTCCGCGTAATCCTTTTATCAATGCGGGGGCATTGGTGGTGACCGATCGGTTGATGAGTCTCTATGAGCATCCTAAGGATGCCATTCTGAATTTTGTACGGAATTTGTGTGGGAATGACGATATCTATTATGATAAACATATAGCGCAGTCGGAGCGGGGCCATGCCGATCGCAACCTGGCTCTGGCTTATTTCATGAAGAGTTTCGGGAATATCAAAAACGATGTCGAAGCCGTGGTGGATGTGTATTGTCATCAGTGCGCCATTGCAATGAGTTGTGTGGACCTTTCACGGGCTTTTCTTTTTCTGGCCGATCACGGTTTGAATCCTTACAGTCGGGAACAGATTTTGACGGTAAGTCAGGCGAAACGACTGGGGGCTTTGATGTTGACATGCGGGTTTTATGACGAATCGGGAGATTTTGCCTTTCGGGCAGGCTTGCCGGGCAAGAGTGGAGTAGGAGGCGGAGTGGCCGCCTATATTCCCGGAAATTTGGCCATCGCTGTGTGGAGCCCGGAACTGAACGAACACGGTAATTCGCTCATGGGCATGGAAACGCTTGAACGCTTTACCACCGATATCGGCAATTCCATCTTTTAAAACCGGGGTGTGAAGGGACGTGGAGCGGGAAGCAAGGATGGATGACACAGTGGGACGGTAGCGGCGTAGAATTGTAAATCTGCAGGGGCCGAATCTTTTTCTCCCCCACAGATTTTTTTATTAAAATGATCTTTTCAGAATTTCCCGGATATTATCCGCTTTTCCCATGGTGTAATAGTGGATGGAAGGCACCCCATGGGCCAGTAAGTCCTTGCTTTGTGCGGTACACCACTCGATTCCGGCCTGGTAGATTTCCTTATTGTCTTTGCATTTTCTGACTTCTTTCATCAGGTCTTGCGGTATATCGATGCTGAAGGCGCGCGGCAACATTTCGATGTGAGTGTGAGTGGAAATGGGTTTTAGTCCCGGGATGATGGGGACGTCTATTCCGGCTGCCCGGCAGCGGTCTGTGAAACGATAAAAACAGTCATTGTCGAAGAACATTTGAGTGACGATATAATCGGCACCCGCATCTACTTTTCGCTTCAGGTTTTCGATGTCGATGTCGAGGTTGGGAGCTTCGTAATGTTTTTCAGGGTAGGCAGCTACGCCTATGCAAAAATTGGTAGGTACGGCATCGGTGATGTTTTCGTCCAGATAAATTCCCTGGTTCATATTGTGTATTTGTTGCACCAGTTCACAACTGTAGCGGTGACCGTCAGGTTCCGGAGCAAAATATTTTTGTCCGGGGATGGCATCGCCGCGGAGGGCTACGACATTCAGGATGTCCATGAAAATCAAGACCAGCAAGACGAAATCGATTATATGCTTGCTGGCACCTCCGCAAATCAGGTGGGGAACCACTTCTATCGGAAAACGCTTCATGATAGCGGCGGCAATGGCCACAGAACCGGGGCGTTTGGTGATGGTGACTTTTTCGAAAGTGCCGTCCGCTTTTTGACGGAATTCTATTTCATCCCGGTGGTAGGTGATGTTGATGAAGGGAGGAGCGAATTCCATCAGGGGCTCTATGGCATTGTACAATTTGCTGATATCGCTTCCTTTCAAAGGAGGAACCAGCTCGAAGGAGGCAAAAGGTGCCTTTTTTTTATTGATGATATCGATTACTTTCGTCATATTGTGCTTGGGTTAATGTTCAACACTTGCCGGAAATCAGAGTCCCAGCAGCTTTCGGCCTTCTTCGGGACTGATC
>CAJKZL010000331.1 GCA_905204385.1 uncultured Odoribacter sp.
ATCCCACATATACCGCATCACCTGATTGTCCATATTGAAAATCACCTCCAGGGCCCCCATCGTGGTAAGGGTAGCCGCCAAGACGGCCGTAAACGCCGTCCGGTTGCGATGCCGGCGATAATGATCGGTCATGACGATCACATTGTCGATGACGATCCCGAAAGAAACGGTTATTCCCGCCAAGGCATAAAGATGGATTTCCACTTTCAACAAATAATAAAATACAAAAGCGATCAGTATGTTAGCCGCCAGGCACAAGCTGATGATCAGCAGATAGCGAAGATCCCGGCTGGTCAGAAACGCAAAGGCCAGCAACACCACCACCGTCAGGAAAGTGCGGAACAGCGTCTGCCTCAGCTCGTCTTTCAGCTCGGTGCTGCCGTCGCGTATCAATTTGACGGAATAAGTTCCGGGCAATTCCTCCTCCAAACGGTCCATTCGTTCCCTTACCCTTGCCGCCACTTCGATGATGTTGGCATTCTTTTCTGCATAAGCGTTGACATACACGCAGTTCAAGCCGTTCACCCGGTAGTAGGAGTCGGGCTCCTTTTCCCGGTAATCGAGCCGGGCGACATCCCTCAGAAAGATCAGATGACCGTTCGCATTCTTGACCGGAATGTCGGACAACTCGCCCCGGTTGGCATCGGGATTTCCCCTGAAAAGCACGTAAGAATAGTCCTTCTCAGGCAAAGTATGCAGCAGCACCTTCCCTCCTTCCTTGCGCCGGTAATAGCGGCCCAGGGCCGCCGAGATATCCGAAGCGCTCACCCCTGCATTGTCCAGCGCCTGACGGTCGTACAGCAACACCCACTCCATCGGCACGGCTCCCGTGACCTTCACACTCTCCACTCCGGCCATCGTGGATATCACCGAAGCCAGACGATCTTCGGCATATTCCGCCACATCCAGGGTCGTCCCCGGTCCCGTCAGGGCATAGCTCAGCAAAAGCCGGTTTTCATCTTCTGTCTGCTTTCCCGAACGAAATTCCCCGCCCCGGATTTCCGATACCCATACTCCCTCGGGCAAACCCGACTTCACGGAACGCACCAACGAACCCAGGTATAATTTCACGGCATCGATATTCTCATTTTTATCGACGGACAGAGTGATACTTCCATATCCGTTGGAGGTATTCGAACTGATGTCCGTCAATCCCTTCGTTCGGGCCAGGATCCCTTCCAGCCTGGAGGTTACCTCCATCTCCAGCAATTCGGGAGAAGCGTTGGCCCAACTGAAATTCACCGATAGCACATGCGACCTGGACGAGGGCATCAACTGCAATGACAACACCGGAATCAGACTGATTCCCAGCAACATCATCACAGCAAAGAGGGTATTCACCGAAAAGGCCGGCAACTTCATAGGCTTCTGTTCAACAACAATGGATATTAAGTCTCCGGCTCAGCGGAGGACAGTGACTTCACTCTCGTGCGAAAGACCCAGGTTATTTTCATAGATCGCCTCGTCCCCCGCATTCAATCCCGACTCTATGCAAACCTCCCTGCTATTTTCCAAACCGGTGACGACATATTTCCAGATGGCCTTTCCGCCCTGATGTACGAATACGACCTTTTTCCCCTGCCTGGGCAGTACGGCCGATTTCGGCACAATCAGCTTACTACCGGTCTGCCGCCGCAGCAATATACTGACGTTCATACCATCCACCAGTACTCCCTTTTTATTGTCGGCGACGGCTTTGACTTTCACCATGCCGTTTTCGTCGATCCGGGGATTCACTTCGGTGACTACCCCCCGGAAAACATGTTGATGGAAGGCGTAAGGAGTTATATCCACCCGCATCCCCACCCGGAGATTGCCGATTTCGGTCTCCAGCACGTGAAACACCACTTCCATTTGTGAATCATCGATCAGGCTGCACAATTGTTTGTACGAAGACGAGCTATTGTATTCGCGGGCATCCAGATCGGCCACCACTCCGCTAAAAGGAGCCCGGACCACTACATTCCGGAATTCGTGCAACGCTTTCTTATAAGCATTGAGTGCCGAAATATAACCGCTCTGCAGTTTAATAGTTTCGAAGCGCGCCTTAGGCAAAAGCTCCGTATCGGCGGTATCGGCGAGATGTTCAAGCCCTTCGCTCAGCAAACGGCTACGCAACTCCAGACGGGCTTTTTCCAATCCCACCCTGGAATCCTCCAACTGGCAGGAAGCTTTATAACTGTTTACGGAAACCAGAGAATCGTCCTTTTCCACCCGCATGCCGTTTTTCACAAACACTTTTTCCACTTTGTCGTTCACTTCAAAATTAAGCACCGCTTTCCGGCAGGCTTCCACTTTCCCATTGCTCACCAATTCCATTTCAAAAGGAGCGATGCGCGCTTTTTCCACTCTCACTTCTATCAGATCGTCGCGGGTATCGATCCGGGCCTGTGCCTTTTCCCCCTCAGGCTTTTTTTCGTCGGCAGCGCTACAACTGCAAATCAACAATCCGGACAACAGTCCGGCAAACCACTTATTTTTCATCTCTTTCTATTTTTTTGTTTCCAATACCGGCCGACCGGTTTCAAAATTCCACAAGGTTTGAATCTTCAGGTTCAGCAATTCAATTTTATAATTGATCACCGCATTGGTATACATTTGACGCGCCTCGGTCAACTGTGTCTGATATTGCAGCAACTCCATGCCCGACAAATTGCCGTCGCGGTACTTCCCTTCCTGAATGCGATAGGTCATCTCGGCATTTTCCACATTCTCCTTTCTGATCTCCGTTTGTCGCAGCAATACGGGCAGATTTCTGCAAATATCCCGGATGTCGGTGATAATCGTCCGCTTTTCCTCTTCGAGGCTCAACTCGTCGGCTTCTCTTCCAAGTTCTGCCGACTTTACCCTTGCCTTTTTAGCTCCCCAATCGATGAGGGGCACGGTCAGTGTGACGCCGATCTGCTCATTGTCCGTAGGCTTATCGTACATTTTTCCAAACTTTTCGTCCAAAGCATTCAGTCCCACCCTCACGGAAATATTGCCTTTGAATTCATTTTCCGCTTTTGCGCGGATCAGGCTAAACACATCCTTTTCCAAAACGATCTCCTTTTGACGCAATTCCATCCGCTTTTCCAATCCATAGCGGACCGCCTGATTCATATCGACTTCTACGACCGGCAAGGTCAGCTCGGGCAACACGACTACATCTTCCTCCAGGGAAAGTCCGATCAATAATTTAAATTGGTCCTTGGTGCTTTCGAGGCTGATCTCCTGCGAATACAAAGAAGCTTCGGCCGAAGCCATATTCATCCGGGCCTGGTAGAATTCCTCCCGTTTCACCAGCCCCGACTCGGCTTTGCGCCGGATGATTTCAAAATTCTGTTTCTGATTATTGTACTGATCGCGGGCTATGGACAAGTTTTTCTGGGCTTTATAGATATTGTAAAACGCAGAAGTCACGCTTTTCTCCAGGCTCAGTTTGCGCATCTCATAATTCAACAGCGCAGTTTCAAGATTCAGTTCCAGTTCTTTCAGCTTGATTTTCGTACGGTTGTAAGTAAACAACGGCTGTTCGATCCGCAACGAAAGATCATGGTTAAACGATTTATTATTTTGTGCCCTGTTTTTGTTGGTGGCATCCTGCCATTCAAACTCATTCACCAGCGAAATCGTACCGTCGGTCCATTTGAGAGGCTGCGTAATTCCCAGCGTCCCCCCGGAACGCTTGGTCTCGCTGGCATACCAGGTGCTGTTGTAAGAGTCGTAGACATTATTGCGGGTATACCTGAAAGGACTGAGATTCAAAGAAAACTGCGAGCGCAGGGAAGCTTTCTGTACTTTCAGATTGAGTTGATTTTGTTCCAGGCTGTATTTGCTCTGCACCAGGGATGGATTATGCTCAAAGGCTATGTCGAGGGCTTTCTCCAAAGTAAGGATTTGCTGAGCTTTCGGGGTCATGAGCATTCCCCCGAGCAACAGGAATAAAAAGATAAATTTCATGCTACACCGTTCGATAATTACAACTCCTACAAAATTAGACCACACCCCATTTCTTCACTTCCGCGCGGCATAGCAAAAAGTATGACATTCTTTGTCAGGAAATTCCGGGACAGGATAAGGATTCCCTTATCGGATGAGGGTAAAAAAGCGACGCCAACGGTAAGCCTTGGTTTCGGGATCCCGGGCATATAACACCAAACGGGCTTTCCCGATAATAAACTCCTCCGGGATAAACCCGATGTAGCGGGAGTCCTGGGAATTCCATACGTTGTCGCCTCCCATAAAATACCAGTTCTTGCGGAAACGATAAGAGGTAAGCAAAGAATCGCCGCAATAGACTTTATTATTCCTGACCTTCAAGGCTCCTTCGCTCTCGTATACTATAATTTTCTTATAGATGGAAATGTTTTCGGGACTCAGCCGGATTTCTCCCTCCCGGCGGGGGATATACACCGGCCCCATGTGCAGGATATTCCAATCCAAATGCTTA
>CAJKZL010000332.1 GCA_905204385.1 uncultured Odoribacter sp.
GGAAGCACTGAACTCATCAAACAGATATTTTCCCAGGAAAGCGGCCAATGTATAGGAATGACCTTCCGAATTGCAGGCTTTAAAATCAGGAAACGGTTTTCCGGGCTGTAGCTGAGTTTCCCTGGAAGCTGCAGCAACCATTTGCGACACATAATAGGAAGTACGGAAGGCAGGCTCGAACCGATCGGTGACATCCCACAACTGCTCCCCGGAAAGCGGTGCAGCATACTGACTGCATAAATAAGCAACGACCTGATTGCGCGGAGCATCTTCTTTCCACAGGAAAAGCCGGTCTATCAAACCTAAGAACAAAGAATCCCTCAGTCCGCTCAAGGTCCGCACCGTTTCCATGTCCGACCGATGAAATGCGAGTTGGATATCATCGGTCAGTTCCATAGCATGTTTATACTCCGGCAAGCCCTTCAGGTATTTTTCACATGCTTCCAAATCGTCATTCAAAGGACAATTTTCGACTCTGAAAGTTCCCTTTACGTCCTGCAGTTCGCTATACATTTTCAAATCACCGGGAGACAAAAAAAACCGGACCATCGGCATAAACGATTCCTGCTGTACCGCTCGGGACTCAAAATACAACAAACAGAGCTGTGCCACTACAATATTACCTTAAAAAAAATATAACCAATCCTTTATCCTACAACTATCCAGCAATAAATTGGATGGCGGATAGGTATACAGCCTGACCATACCGTCAGACAAGCCCTTCATTTGTCCGGTGATCGTAAAACTCCCCTCCTCCTTATCGGCACATCCCAAACACAAAAATCCGCACAATAAACACAATATAATGATTTTCATAAAGTAAATACTTAAATTTTCGATTATCCTAACAGTCGACGGTTCTGAAATAGGATATCCAACTGAAAATACCCTTTTAGAACCCTAAGCTAAAAACTTTTCCTTTATTTAGCGGACAATATCACCTCCATCGTCTCTACCCCTCGTGTTCCTCGGGAAAGAATGCGACCTTCCCGGTCGATAATAATCAATTCGGGTATTCCTCCTACGTAATAATCATAAGCCATTCCTCCTTTTTTCCAGGCTTTGACATCCGATAAACATTACCAGGGATGTTGTGATTTTTCCACATCCTTCACCCAGTCTTCCCTGTTTTTATCCAGATAAACCGAAATAATTTCAAAGTCCTTTCCCTTCATCTTTTCATAGACCTTTTCAATAAAAGGAAGTTCCATTTTACACCAATAGCACCATGAAGCTGTAAAATCCAGCAACAGCATTTTACCTTTGAAATCCTTCAAGGTGTACTTTTGGCCACAGGTATCTTCTAAAACGAAATCCGGTGCCTGACAACCGACAGCCGTCTGCCGCACTCTTCTGATCTTCTCCAGCATTTTTTCCAGGTAAACCGAAGGCTCGATGCCGGCATCAAAACGTTGCAGGATTTTCTCCAATCGGTCGATGGTGAGGAAGGGAAAATAACGATAAATGGTATAAACAGCCGATGTGCTTGTAGAAGCAAAGGGAAATCCGAACAATTGATCGATACTCGCCTTGACTAAAGCCTCAAAATCTTTTTCTTTCTGTTGCAATGCTGTAGCGTCGTTCCCTTTTTTCAGGCTGTCGCATTGCCACTTCAACCGCTGTAAGCGTTTGACCATTCCGGTTGCCATGATGCGTTCATATTCTTCCTGCAAACGGCTGCCCTTGATTTTTGCGTTTTCAATTCCTTGGCTCACATCTGCTTTTACCCATATCGGTTTTGAGGAATTTTCCACAAAGACAGAGAAAGAATAAGTACCTTTTCGATTGCAAGGTTCATTGTCGGTTGCCATAAATAATAACTGTACCGGATGAGGAGTGGACGACCGGAAGGTAAAATGATCTTTCTCGACAAAAACTGTATCGTTTTTATAATCATCCAGGGTTTCCGACATAACAAACAGGATCCCATCACCATATCCTTTGATCTCCCCTTCAATGGTATACTCGCTTGCCCGGGGAGCGGTGCAAGAAAAACAGGCAGCGATAAACATCGCTGCCCCAAAAACTGAATTTTTAAAATCACTCATTCAATATCGTGTTTATATATTCTATCATTTTTTCACGCCTTAATCCTTTCGCTTCGATGACCCCCTGAGGATCGATCAGATAAATCGCCGGAATCCCGCTGACATTATAATTTTGGGCTACCGGACTTTTAAACGCTTCCAGATCGGAAATCACCGGCCAGGGCAGCTGGTGTTTCTTCACATCCTCTTCCCACTTTGCCCGATCCTCATCCAGATTAACCGTAAACATGACAAAATCCTTTCCCCGGGTATTCTTATACACCGTTTGCAAGTAAGGGATTTCAAGTTTACACCAACCACACCAGGAAGCACTGAACTCAAGTAAAACATACTTTCCCCGAAAATCCGAAAGACGATAGGTTTTCCCCTCGATATCCTTCAAGGTAAAATCATACGCTTTTTGCCCGGGAGCCACCCGCTTTTCATTTTCCAGATCCTTCCGGCAATCTGCAATCAAAGGATTGGCAACCATTTCGGGAGCAAACCCGTCAAGGGCTTTTTCCAATTTCTCCATATCACTAGTGTTGAAGTATTCCCTAACGAAATGAGCGGCAACCTCGCTATGGGCATATCCCGGCAAAGTGGTAATATACCGGAATACCTTATCATAAGCTTCATCACAAGCCGGGCCTAACGAATCGTAAAGCGCCCGGTCATTCTTAAAGGCCTGACTTCGCTTATAAGTGAGCCGTCCATATTCCTTGAACAGTTTTTCCCCCTTTTTCCCGATAGCCATATATTCATCATGGGCTTTACTTCCTTCAATCTTTACCTGTTTGAGATTTTGATAATCGCCGGTCACCGTAACACGGCTATTATCCAAAAAGATTCCGAAAGAACCGTGAAAATCTTCTTCCTCATTCTTAAAGACAAAACTAACCAAGCGAGGATAATCCAGTTTTCCCTTAAACACCAATTTCCCATCTTTAAGAAGCAAGGTATCGGTATACCAAACCGTCGGATCGGGCACCCGTTGGCTGACATATACGGTACCATCCACAGCATTCTTCAAATTCATGGTGACTTCAAAGCCTCCTTGTTTGTCTGTACACCCTATCAAGCCTATCCAACCTGCAAGTAAAAATAAGTACTTATTCATCGCTAACAAATTTACTGATTTTTTAATAAGCCACATCTGCATGTGAACCGATCTTATAAATAATATCCATCACTTTTCCGCATTTGCCTTTGACCTCCGTCCCTTCGATCAATTTCCCTCTACCGACGACAGATACGTCCAGGATCATGAAATCACTTTTCGAAGGATCCTCCACATTTTCAAGCGCAATAGCCAATCGTTCGTAATTGGTTGCACACAAAGCAATTTCACGGATGTCGGTCGTAAAATCGTCTCGTAAAACATTGACCAGATTATCCTCATAATTGTAGACATACAGCACTTTCCCGGCCGTAATGTAAGCATACTTTCTTCCTACACAAACCGCAAATTTCGAATCGTCCTGAATGATGGAGGGATCGGGGAACTCCACTTCCGATAAAGACTTATAAGTCTTCTGGCTATACCCCCAGAACTGAAATTTCTGAACAAAGATTTTTCCGGTGGCCGTTTCCTTCACGAAAGTCAGAAACTTATCCATCGGATAAGCGGTTTCAATCGGACCGCCGCCGAGCAGCATTTTACCCATATCGGAAGGTTTGAATGCCTTTGTTTCATCATTGATGTAATCGAATGCTTTCATTTCGCCATTCCTTAACAGCACATAACTGCAATGTTTCTTATCAAAAGCTATCACATCGTTACCGAAATAAATATTTCCCCGCATGGTCCAGGGCAAGAGTTCGTAATCGCCTTCTACCGGAAAATTCGGGAAAGAGCCTTCCTGATATTGGGCATCCATTCCACTCAGATTTTCGCGGGTATACAATTTCCCGGCACTGATCAGATAATCCCAGTTGGTGACACAATCCATGCTTTGGGGACAAAAATCCGCCGGGGCCCCTCCAATAAATTCTTTCTCGGTATTAATCATCTTTTGCATATTGTTACCGTCGATTTCTACCGAATAACCCGGTCCTTGCCGGCAAGCGATAAATACCTGCCCGGTGGAAGCGGACCAAGGAAGAAAATGTTCGCAGAGCGCAAAAGCACCGGGACTGAGATATTCATTATTGTACAAATGGTAGACATTCTCCACGAATACGTTGTCATTGCGCATAAAACACAACTGCGACTTATCGCCCAGATCGGACAGTATCAGCCATCCATTTTTATAGGCTGAACTTACCGATACGGTAAAAAAGGAAATATTATGGATTTTCTTATTGCGGAAACTGACGATCCTAATGTAGTAGGTAGACAAAAGAATGTTCAATATGAAATTTTACGTTGGGGTTGGTAAGGAGTAGAAAGCTACTTCT
>CAJKZL010000333.1 GCA_905204385.1 uncultured Odoribacter sp.
GAAATCTTTTATTGAAAACAACACTTATCTGGATGTCGACATAGACCAATTATCTAAAGCTATAAATTCCCGGTCAAGAAGCAGTATCGATACAACTGCCATGGGGAAAACCCGAGTAGCGCTGTATCGTTTCTATAGCCATGTAAAAGTAATAGACGGAAAATATGTCTGCAATCTGAAAAATGCTGAGGAAATCAATATTTCAGAAAGACTTTATGAAACACTATCAAACAATCTGGCTCATATGAACACCTGGATAGAACAGTCAAAAGCAAGTGGGAAAGAAGTGATGATACAGGAAATAAATGAAGAATATCTCAATTCATTGTTGGAATAATTGCCAGTGGTATCATCCATCGCGAAAAATCTATACTCCCTCAAAAGCCCGGCCGATAATTTCAATCCACGGCCGGGCTTTAGGCTTGCAAAGGGTTAATAAGACTTTCCTTCCGCTTCAGTTGTGATAATTTTCCAGCAATAATGTTTTCCTCTATACAAAAAACATATTTCCTAATACAGAAAACACAAAAATCATTTTGATAATAATATCTATCCCAACCTTCCTTGCTGTTTCATTTTGTTTTTTACATCGGTGACCCCATTTCTTGTAAAAAACATCGGCAATATCCATTACTGCGGCCAAACACATAAAAAATACCAGAAGGCCTATAACCCAAGCCGGGGTCGACATATTCTCTGTTTTCAAATGCAAAACATTCACACCCTGAAAAATTGCCAACCAAAATATAACCGTACCTATAAGGTACATGGCACTTTCGCTAAGTTTCCTAATCTGTCTCATATTCTATTTCATCAAAGCTTATACCGACACCCAACTTGTTTCAACTAGCAAACATATCTATCGCATTCAGTTGGCAAAGAGTTCAAAAATAACCAATACTACCAAACAAACTACAGCTATTCCGATCTTTAACTTCCAATTGCGTATCCAAAGACAGGCAGAACCGCCCCGAAACGCTAAACAGCATAGATTTCTTCCCCCAAGCTTCCCATGAGCCTCACTATTTTTATTCTAAAAAATTGTCAATGCCTTCCTCCTGCTCTTTCAGATATTCCTCCATCTGCTTTTTTATCCTACTCACCATGTACGACTGGACTTTCACCGGCTTTTCGACAATAATCCCAGCCCAATACCCGGCCTCCTTCTTACAGCCGACAGCATCGTATAATTTCACCAAATGATACAAGGGTAAAAAACGGTTAGGACACATCTGTGATGCCAGTAACAAACACGCTTCAGCCTGATCGATACAACCTGCCCGGGAATAATCTTCCGCCAAAAGAAGCTGAACATCCGTATCGTTCAATAGCCGGGAACATTTTTTTAATTCGGCAGCACTTTCCAGCCATAATTTCCTCTCCTTCAGTTCTGCCACATAATTATAAAGAAAGAGCGGATTCTCACTCAAAAAAGGATATAACCGGGCATATTCCGGCAAGACATCCTCTTCCCCGACCAATGCCCGGTGGGCCACCTGAGTCCAGCGAACTTCCATTCTTTGCCAATAAAATGCAAAGACCAATAAGCCTGCAGGAATCATCGCAAATACAAGTTTCGCACCCCACCGAACACGCAGGTCCGCCTTCCCTTCACCAGCCAGCAAACCGAAATCCAGAGCCAGCAACAAACAAATGGATGGATAATTCAGGTGATAAGAAAACAAACCACAAACCATAAATGCCATCCAGCTAATCAACGCAGGCCACATAACCCGCTCCTGCCCCAAACACTGCCGAATGAGCCGAATCATTCCGACTCCTATCAACACTATGCCCAACAGTCCCAACTCCGCCCATACCTTCAAATATTCATTGAAAGGGTGTTTTACATTGTCGGCCAGCATCTCAAGACGTTGATCCGGATGCCTTTGCAGATAATCCGCTTGAAACAACATATATTTTCCTCCGAAACTTCCGGGCCCATGCCCCAGCAAAGGCTTTTCCCGGATCATTTCCCAGGTACAGCGCCATATCGATAGCCGGCCGTCAGCAGAATCTTTTTTGAACCGATAGAGTCCCATAGCCAAAACAAGACCCAGCACAAGCCCTAACATGACAAGAAGCCTCCGAACGCCCCGTCCCGGTTTGAAGTATTGCCAGCTAGTAATCCCCATGATCAATAGTAAAGCGATTAAACCGGTGCGCGAACCGGAAAAAAGAACCGCCAGCATCATTATACCGGCAACAAAGATGCCTCCTATCCTTTCCCGGAAAATAGCTGAAAAAACAAAACTAAGGGAAAAGGGGAAACACAATGCCAGAAACATGGCCAATCCTGCAGGATTATCGAAGGTCCCTGTTACCGGAAAACGGACATTGAAGCGGGGAAACCATCCGACATATTGAGCAATCCCCAGAAGTGCCTGAACCCCAGCCGTCACGGTTAGACACAAAGCAATATCTTTAAGCTTCAGGATCCCCCTGGCTTGAGAAAATAAAAATCCACCCAGGAGCAATACCAGCAGATTAAAAAACTGCTGCCACTGAAAAACTTCCGCTACCCACGCATACAATCCATAAAATCCGGTCAGGAAAAAAGCATATCCCCAGAACCACGAGAAGTGAATGCACCGGGCCATAAAAAGAAAGTAGACGACAGCGAATACCGGAATAGAGAATCCGAGCCAAATCATCCCGGAAGTGAAAAAACGATCGGTATACCGGACAGGAATATAAAAGACACTCAGGAGGGTGACAAGCAAAAGGGTCACGAAAAAAATCTTCCTAAAACCATATCGTCCTTTCTGCTTGTCCATACAAATCTACTTTCTCAAACATGCTTTCACCGACCCCACAGCCGCATTTTCTAAATAATATAATTCTCCGCATTTCACTCCCCCTACTCCATCACCCCAAACTATAGTTTTATATTTTTCCCACCATTCCTTTGAAACATATTCACCTTCACTTTTCGTACGAACTTTGGGGGTTGGAGCACCGTTTATGCCATACAATTCCAATTGCCACTTTTCAAAATTCTCAGCCCAGTATAAAGCAGAATGACGACACACAGCCATCATATAGAAAAGCACTTCCTTCTCCTTTTCATCCACCTCTTGATCCTGGGCTAAACGTTCTTCAAGCCTCCTTACTGCTGTTCGGAATTTATCCAACTCATCGGGGACAGCCGTCCAGACCACCTCTTTAATTCTTAGCAACCAATCCTGTTGCACCGCGGAAAGGAATGAAAAATCTCCAGCAGTCTCCTCCCGGCTCTCTATTGCCCGGGTAGGGGCCTGGCATTGTTTACTACGGGCAAAATCAGAACACATCCGGCGGATGACAGTTTCCGAAGGGATGACCCTCCCCCCGCTACGGGTGGAAGGAGCTGTCGCAAGTATCTTCTCCAGGACATAATCCAGACATTCGTTATGCAATCTTCCCATCCGTTCATAAGGAGATTCGTTTTCGGGTGACACCTCTAAGGCATGCTCATCCGAACAAGCGTAAAAAACAAGAAACAGGCAACAAAGAAGCATGACATACTCCTTTTTAAATAAAAACCTTTTCATAAATCGACATTTTAACAAATTAACACTTCATCAGCTATTAACTGCTACCCGGGGATTACACACAGATTCCAATCCCACCCGAGTCCCCATAATTATTGTAAAATGAGCGGGGATGATTTTTTCTTTTTTTAAATTTAGTGACAAGTATATGGTAATCCTTCCGATTATCCTACACCGAATGCTCGTAAAATGCTCGTAAAATTCGCAAAGATCAAGTGTCCGTAAAATTTGGATCTTTATCCAGTACACTTTATTTTTATCCGAATGAAAAAAAGCCTGTTACATCGTCCATGCCTTTATTTACCGTTGCTAAGTCTTTTCCTTGCAACCGAAATGATTTGGACCCTCTACCTGTATCGGATAGAGGAAAAAGACTTTGGAAAGCAAATCGGACAGGCAATCCAATCCGCCATAGGAGAATAAATAAATATAGTAAAAAAGAAAAAAACGCCTTATTACTTAGACCTCACCAAAAAAGATTCCCTGATTATGGAATACACCCTGAAGGGCAAACACTTCAGAGTGGATACGATAAGAAAGGCAGTGATAGACCTTATGGACAAAATGCTGTATGATTTTTATAGAGATTCCTGGAATCTCGACAGCATGGCCAAACATTTCCGGCATTTCAGTCCATGGCCGGAACTTTCGATAACTTTCACGAGGCAGGATAGCGACGGAAAAATCATCGACCGATATCCCGCAGGACGAAAAATTCCGGACCATAGTCCCAACATACCGCCTCAGCAGCTAGGAAATATTTTTACCGATTCCTTATCCGCCTGGTTTCACCTTCCCCTGGCCTGTTTCTGGGAACGCCAGAATAATGGAATATCTTTTAAAAACATACCGATTTTATTAGCATTTTATTAAGGGATCAAAAACGTAAA
>CAJKZL010000334.1 GCA_905204385.1 uncultured Odoribacter sp.
TCACGAGCCTTTATACACAGGCGGAAGATAAATTTCTTCTGATTCTCGACAAGTCGCATCCGAGTTATAAGGATTTGCCGGGTATCTCCGTTATTGTCGGCGGACTGTGGGTTGCCAACCTCTATTACTGGGGATGCAACCAGTATATCATCCAGCGTGCTTTGGCGGCCAAATCGGTAGGAGAGGCACAGAACGGTATGTTGTTTGCCGGGTTTATCAAACTGCTGGTTCCTCTGTTGGTGGTGATTCCGGGGATTGCGGCCTTTGCTCTGAATGCCCCGTTGGAGAAGTCGGACGAGGCTTATCCGTGGTTACTCAGCAATCTGCTGCCTGTGGGAGTGAAAGGGATCGCTTTTGCAGCGCTGACAGCGGCCATTGTCAGTTCGCTGGCCTCGATGATGAATAGTATTTCAACTATTTTCACGATGGATATTTACAAGCCTTATATCAATCAGGCCGCCTCTCAAACCCAACTGGTAAATGTTGGCCGTCTGACGGCAGGCGTTGCGCTGGTGATAGCTGTTTTACTGGCTCCGCTTCTGGGAGGTATCGATCAGATGTTCCAATACATTCAGGAATATACGGGACTGGTAAGCCCTGGAATCCTGGCCGTATTCCTCATGGGCCTCTTCTGGAAGAAAGCAACCAACAAGGGAGCCATCTGGGGTGTGCTCAGCTCTATCCCCATCGCCTTGATATTCAAGTTACTGCCATTTGAAATGCCGTTTATGGACCAAATGTTCTACACTTGCATCATTACGATCGTTATTATCTTTATGGTCAGCTTAAGCACCTGTCCTACCGACGACGATCCGAAGGCGATCAAATTGACGGCAGACATGTTTAAAACAGATAAAGTGTTCAACATTTGTGCCTACATTATCTGTATCTTATTGGCAGTAATCTATACTGTATTCTTCTAAGAATTATTCTCATCCTAAACTCCTGAATCAGGTTCTGATTCAGGAGTTTTTTTATGGAAAGCTTATTCAAAAACGATTTCCGATTTGCCTTGTAATCCAGGTTCTTTATAGGTCAGCGAAATCAGGATCAACTTATTGCCCCAAACTCTGTTCATAGCGGAGTCATCCAGTATTTTTTCTTCCAGCTTCAATTCCATTTTTTGCGGATCGAATCTCATTTTCACCTGATTTTCCCCTTCTCCCAGCAACAAGACGCCCTTCTTGCTCATTTTTATCGGCGAAGCAGTCAGGAAATGCAGGCTGCTTGCGCCTTTTATTTCGCTAAGGTGATAACGGTCTTCGATCTTCAACGCTTTTTCACGGGAGAAAGTATACACTCTTTTCCATTCCCGGCAAGCAGCTTCAGCCGGATAAGCCCGGGCTAAATCAAGGGCGAAAATCAACCGCTTTCCCTGATCGGAGAAATGTACTTCCGAAGAACGGTATTTACTTCCGAAGGCTTGTTGTTTGCCATTAATCAACGGAACATTATGCCAAAACGACTGCATATTCCAAATCTCATATCTTTTATTACTGAAGGTTTTAGAAGTATAGGTTCCCACTCCTGCATCCACAATTACGGGTTTTCCATTTTTATAAAGCATAAAAGTTCCGACATCGTTATGATTGTGGCTTTCATTGTTAAATCCTCCCTTAGCAGCAAAGAAAAGTCCTCGACAACTTCCGTTTTCCTCGCGTCCTACAGCAACCTCAATGCCCTCCATCCACACGCTACGCGAAAAAGGAGCTTGCCCGGTATATCGCCGATATTCATCCCATATCCGAAAATTATTCAAAGCCATCGACAGACTGCCCTCTAGAGGATTCTCGCTAAAGCGGGAAACTTCTCCCAAATACTTTCCGAAAGCCATTAATTCCTTGTTATCGGTATTTCTTCCGTAACGGAAAATGATGGTCGGCAAACCGGTAAACCGCGCAGGTGCATCTGCAAAATTGATAAACCAACAACTGTCGATATGTACATTGGCAATATAACTTCCCATTTTCCGGATCAAAGGCTCCTGAAAAAGGTCTATTTTTCCTCCTGTCGCTTCCCGCAAAGCATCCAGATACTCCAGTAATTTTCCGGGGGCATGTCCCCAATAAGACGGTCCTTCCTCACAACCTCCGTCGTTTTTGTAATAGTTGATAAAACGATCGACCGATTTCATGGTTTTGAGAACAATCTGTCGTTTTCTTTGCGGGTCCTTCTCTGCCAGCAGGGCCGACATCAGTACATTATAATTACACCATATATTCCAATTATTGACGAAGCTGCCGCGAAATCCCATCCACCACAAATCGTCCCGGGTGAGATAAGGCAGAAAAGTCCGTTCATTCAGTTCCTCCGATATCCGCTGAGCAATCAAAGGAGAAATGCGGTCGAACTGTTCTTTGAAAAAATAATAAGTCCACGCCATCAAAGCACTCGCTTCCCCAGAATGCAAGTCAATGATTATATCCTCCGAATCCGGTACGCCGGCACCCTTCTTCTGACTGGCTAAATGGGCCGTTCCCACCCAGGTAGAACGCTCGCACAAGGCCCACACCCAATCTACCATGGCATCCATAAACCGTCCCTTCCCTTCAACCAATTCCCCTAACACCAAATTTTGCAAATGAGCACGCTGCTGTGCATCCAAGGCATCACAATCTTTACGGTTTCCTTCCCGCACATACTGAAGATAGGCTGACAAAGGAATATTAGCGGGTTTCACCTGCATGCTCCTTTCCGCTTTCCGTATGGCCAGAGTTCTGATGTCCGGAGCTAAAGAATCCCAGAAATTTCGGTCCTGATAACCCGGATAATCCACTTCTAACTTCAGACCGGACCATTCCAATCCTTTCAAACTCTTCTCCAAAAGATCCCGCTTTTCCTGTCCTATCAGAACAGTCCAATTCAATAAAAGAATACACCCACAAAAAAGAATTTTACGCAACATCGATTTAAAATTTTAAATTAGTTTATCAGATACTTATGTCATCTTCCCTGGCCCCACCATTCCCATTTAAGGATAAAAATATAAAAACAAAACTTTAAAAAAGACCGGAAAGGAATGTAAAGCCTTATGAAAGACAAAATTGAGTATAAATGAGACGTTTTTAATAAAGTAAACAAATTGTTTTTAGTATTCTTGCCGGAAATATCCAAAACCAATAAAATGAAAAATCGGTTACTGATTCTATTTTGCCTGTTCCTTGCGGCAATGAGCTGCAAAACTCCGGCACCCGGTCCCACCAAAGGCCAACAAGCTATGATTGACAGGAAATACGGTATGTTCCTCCATTTCGGGATGAATACTTATCTGGATAAAGAATGGAGTACAGGTATGGATTCTGCTTCCTGTTTCAACCCTCCGGCCGACCTGCCCGAAAAAATCGAACAATGGGCTGCTATAGCAAAGGAAGCAGGCATGCGTTCCATCGTTCTTCCTGTGAAACATCACGATGGCTTTTGTCTTTGGGACAGCAAATACACAGATTATACCATTGCTCATCCTTCCATCAGCCATCCGACGGATGTAATAAAAAATTTATCGGAAGCCTGCCGGAAACATGGACTGACCTTTTCGATCTACTATTCCCTTTGGGACAGACATGAACCTACCTACAAAGCTAAAGATCCCAAACTCTATATTACTTACATGAAGAATCAACTAGGCGAACTCATGACCCACTACGGTCCTATCGGAGAGTTGTGGCTGGACGGAGTCTGGGACAGAAAAAACGAAGATTGGCATTTACAAGAAATTTACGACTATGTCAAATCCTTGCAGCCCGACTGCCAGATCTCTACCAACTGGACCTTAAACAAAAGGCCTGTAGATATGCAGACGGGGGATTCTATCATTTATTTCCCGGCAGACTTCCGTCTCTGGGATCCCTACCTTCCTTTGGAGAACGATCCCAAAATATATACTCACAGCAGTAAACAATATTACCTTCCCTTTGAATGTACCCAAACTATTTCGGTTTTAGGGAATTGGTTTTACCACGACAACGACACCTTATTCCGGGATATCGAAGACCTTGAAGAAATTTTTTACCGGGCAACCCGAAACGATAATTGTTTGTTATTGAATATTCCGCCGGATAAAAACGTGAATTTTCATCCAACTGCAATAGAGCGTATTCTGGAACTAGCCGATAAAATGGACATCAGACATGGTAAACCCTTCCCGGAGCATCCCCGGAAGCCCAGCACGTCGAAACCACTCCGACAAGTATCCGTCAGCAGCATATATAAAAACGATACGTTACATTACGGAGCCTATTGCTTAACAGACGGAGACGTATCCACTTCCTGGAAATGCAATGACGTCCGGGGATGGTTTATGCTCGATTTTGGTCAAAAACAGACTTTCCGACAAGTACAAATTATCGAACAAGCCCATCATATAAAAGACTACACCCTCGCCATCCTCAAGGAAGAAACCGGTAATTGGGAAGCAAA
>CAJKZL010000335.1 GCA_905204385.1 uncultured Odoribacter sp.
AAAATGCAGGGAAATCGGTACGATGCTGGAACTGACCAAAAATGATTGGGAAGAATGTTTATACAGATTGATTTGTAAGTATTGGACGGGGAATGTCAATGCAGAACCTTTTTATCAGTTGTCCCTGATGCTGCCTTATCGGGTTCTGCTGCGCTACGCAGACCGGCAAACGTCGCTGGAAGCCTTGCTATTCGGTTGTTCCGGACTGCTGGGTCAAGCCGGGGAAGATGATTATGTAGGACCGCTGAAGAAAGAATTCGAATACCTCAAAAACAAACATCAGCTTACGGTGATGTCGCCGGCCCAGTGGAAGTTTATGCGGGTACGTCCCAATGCTTTTCCTACTTTTCGGATAGCTTTGCTGGCCTCGTTTCTGAGAGGGCAGGAGCATTTGGTTGCCCGTATTCTGGAGATGGTTCGCTTGAATGATTTTGCTTGTTTGTTTTCTATGCGGGTATCCGCTTATTGGGAAACGCATTATCGTTTCGGTGATATCTCGACGGTGAAAGTGCGCAGTCTGGGGACACAAACCCAAAAAACTTTACTGATCAATGCAGTGGTGCCTTTTTTGTTTATGTATGGGAAGGAGACGGGGAATGAAAAATATCAGGAAAAAGCCATAAGTTGGTTGGAGACATGTAAACCGGAAGAAAATAGTTTCGTTCGCATCTGGAAGGAGTTGGGAGTTTCGATGGAATCTGCCTTACAGACTCAGGCGGTTCTGGAATTGAACCGGGAATATTGTGAGACACACCGATGCCTGGAATGCCGGATCGGAAGGGAAATATTTAAGAGGTGTTGATGCTCTCCCACATCATCAACACATTTCGATAGCCTCCTGACGAAGGATAAGCGGTAGATTGATTTCCCGCTTTTCGAGGCTGATCAACCAATCTTCTACTTCTTCCCGCCGAAGTGAATAAAGGATTTCGCGGAATTCTTCGATCTGTTCATCATTGTAGGCTTCCGCCGGTATTTGCCGGTAAGCGTCTAATTCTTCATCGTCGAAATAGTCGATGTGGGGATCGGCTTTTTTCAATCCTTTTTCGCAAACGGCATGAGCTCCGCAACATTCTGCCGGAGGAGCGACGATCTCCTCCTGTTCCCGGCCTTTCCTTTTGCCTATATACGTGAACAGGGCAACTATGATTAGAAGCCCTGTCAATCCAGCTGCGAGATATAGCATTTTATTTCTTTTCCAATTCTTTTTTCAAGAGATTCACTTGATTGGTTAATTTTTTGATTTCAGCGTCGGCTTCTGTTTTGGTTTTACGGATCCAATTCAATTTTTTATTCAGTTCATCCTGACTGGCTTTTAGCTTGGCGATTTCGCTCTCTTTCGTATTGGCTTTCGAACTTGCTGTCTCCAATTCCGCTTTGAGCTGACGGTTTTCAAATTCCAGTTTGGTTTGGATCTCTGTCAATTGTTTCCTTATATTATCCCGGTCGGCCGTCACTCTTTGCAAGCTGTTTTCCAGCATTGCAATTTGTTCGCCCGAAGTTTGCGTGGTGGTCTTGATTTGTTCGGCTACATCGGTCAACTCGGATTTCAGTTCCACCTGTTTGCTTTCCAAAGAACGAAGCTTATTGTATAGCTGATCGATGGTTTTGTCCTTGGCTGCATTATTTTCCGTCAGTTTATAGCGGATGGTGTTAAAATCATCTTTAGCTAATTTTAAATCTTGCTCAAGTTGGCTTTTCTCCCGCTTGATATCCAGGAGATTCCGATCCACCTCACGCTTGGCTCTGGCTAAATCTTCATATTTTTTCTTGGATACACAAGAGCTTAATAAGGTAGAAATAATAATGAATCCTCCGGCGTACAATACAGTCTTTCTCATATCGTGCAACTCTAATTATTTATTGACACATTTTGGTTTTAAGCATTATAATTGCTTACTTTGGGGCAAATATATAAAATAAAATAGAAACGTAACGTAAAACCGGATTGAATTACAAAAAAGTAAGAATGACTATGAATAAAAAATTGATTTCACTGTTGTTACTGTTGGTTGGATTTTGGGCGCTGGCAAATGCTCAGGAAGACGGAAAAATCACAGTAAAAGGGAAAATTGTAGATGGTAAGACCGGAGAACCGGTGGCTTTTGCAAATCTCGGTTTGTTAGGAACTGTAGCAGGAGTGGCATCAGATATGGAAGGATATTTTGAATTGACTGTCCCTGACCGGTATGCTACCCATAAAATCAGAGTCTCGGCCGTAGGATATGGTCCTGCCGAGATGAAGGTATATGAAGCCAACGGTAAGCCGGATCTGATCATAAAATTGAAACCGGTGACTTATGGTATCGGAGAGGTGGACGTCTACGGACAATTGTTGGTTTATAAAAAAATGCTGCAGAATGTCGTGAATAATATTGCCCGTAATTATATCGATCAACCCTATAATTATGAAGGATATATTAAATACAGCGTTCAACCCGATGATCAGGAAAAATTAAAGGAAGCCACCGTGACGATCTACGATGCCCAAGGATATCACCGGGAAGACGTCGCCAACGCTTTCAAAGCAGTCAACTATAAATTCAATGAAATTCGTCGCAATCAAAAGCCGGTCTCTGTGTTGGACGGATTAACTTGCCTGGATGATATTTTAACGGCCGACTTCGTCCGGAATACCCGGAATGTGCTGGATATTGTCAATTCACGCGATTATAAATTGAAAAGTAAAGGTAAGATGGTTTACGAAGGAGATTCCGTGCAAGTCATCTCTTATACGGCAACCCATCCGGCTCTGTCCACTACCGGGGATGCTGGAGTGCAAAGCTATTCCGGAGAAATATATGTAAATCTGAAAAACTTCGCTGTATTAAAAAATGTTGTTCACATCACTTCTAAAGATTTTAATGCTCTAGGGCGGAATCTGATCCCGGTTGACGAGACTCCTAAAAGCGATGTTTCTATGACGATAACCACGACTTATAAGAAAGTCGGTAATTCTCCTTATTTCCTGAGCGGAGCAAATATTGAATATGCCTATAAAGAAAAGGAAAAAGGAGTGAAGGGAAAGATGGAATACATCACTACCCGGGTGGAGACAAAAAATCCGGTAGCCATCGAAGGGAGGATGTATTATGAAGACATTAAAGCCAACGAGGATTTCTGGAATCGTTATTCAGTTTATTTTCAGGAATAAACTGGCGAGGAAAATACATTTCGGAAGTAAAAATACTATTTCCCACTCCCTCCTCTGACAAAAAACGGTCAAAAGGGATATTCCTAAAATCGTAACAAATCAGCTAACTCATTAGTTGGCTGATTTGTTAGCTTTAAGCATTTCTGGGTATGTGCCGCTTGTGAAATATCCGCTTTTAGCAGCTTTGTCCCTCTAGGTGATACTTGTGCTTTTCCTTACGGGCAGACCTTTTCATTATTCATCATCAACGTCAGAGTATGGGGACCTACATGAATGAGGTACTTACCTGGTTCGAGGCATCTGTGACCGTCGGCATCGGGAAAACTGAGATCACGCTGTGGGTTGATGGTGAAAGTGAAACGTTGCGTCGCACCACTGGGAATGAGGCGTTTCTCGAAATGCTTCAGTTCCTTGACCGGCCGGGTAATACTACTCGCGGGGTCGGTGATATACCATAGAACGATTTCTTGTCCGTCCATTTTTCCTTTGTTAGTGACATCGACACTAATGGTGAGCGTATCGGTAGCGGTAAACTGGCTTACATCCACCGTAGGAAGAGAATAGCTGAATGTAGTGTAACTCAGACCATGACCAAATTCGTAGAGTGGTATGCTCGGCATGTCTTGATAATGGCCTTGATAGGGACGCGCACTCTGCCGGAAGTTGTAATAAAGCGGTATCTGCTGTGTGGCATAAGGAAAGGTCATGGCCAGTTTGCCCGATGGGATGATTGCGCCGGTGAGCATATCGGCTAGTGGGGTGCCGGCTGCTATACCTGGTTTCCAAATAGATAGGATAGCGTCACAGAGTGGCTCTACGTCGCCTAAAGGTACGGGACGTCCGCTCGAAAGTATAAGTACTACAGGGCGTCCGACACGCTTGACAGCCCGCAGTAGTCCCTTTTGTACAGCGGTCAGCGAGATATCGGCACGGCAGTTGTTTTCGCCGCTCCACTGCTTTTTCTCACCTAAACAGATCACCGCTACATCGCTTCGGCGGGCAGATTCGACGGCAGCAGCATACAGCGTGGTATCATTTCCTTCAAAGTCACAGCCTTGGGCATATTCAATCTCTATTCGGCCTTTCCATTGCTTTTTCATTCCCTCCAGCAGGGTCTCTGCATCAGCGGGACGTCCATGTGCTCCCCAATGACTCAACAAATGCTCACCGGTATTGGCCATCGGACCGACAACCGCCACTCGCCTCACCTCGTGCAAAGGTAGCTGGTTATTGGTATGTTTA
>CAJKZL010000336.1 GCA_905204385.1 uncultured Odoribacter sp.
ATCGTCGGTAGTCATTTTCTCGAAATCGTTCACAGTCATGCGGAAAAGAGTACACATCAAATCCAATTTCTTGGGAGAAAAATTGCCCCAATACCGATCGGGCCAATACTTAGGTTTCTTAATGGCGTTGCTAACCGCTATGACATGCCGGACAATATTGACGGAATCCTGGCTATCTCCGTACATATTCCCGAAAGGTTGCCACCAGGTCAACGGCAAGGCAAAGTCGGCGCCAGGCTCCAATTGCAGCGCCAGATAGATCACCGTATCCGGATGTTGGTATAATTTCGGGGTTTTGATAAACCGGCAAGGGATATCCACCTGCCGCTCATTGGCCCGTATACATTGATTCAGGTCAAAAGCATCGTAATCTTCGCCCGCTTTCACGGTGGTGCCTTTCTCATCGATCCGAAGGGTAAAAAAACGATCCCGGTCTTCGGTATTTCCGAGAATCCGCACCCGTACCGGCAGAATGGTGTCGTCGCCTAAAATGGAAGCAAAACTGAGATAGGTAGTATCCACATATTCAAACCTTTCGGGATCTCCATAGCCCGATAAAGGACGTTTTTGCATCATAAAATAAATCCCACTTTTTCCTTCGTACTCCATCATATCGGTATCGCACTGCCAGCACAACAGCGTGAACCCCAGCAATATTCCTATTCTTATCATTATTTTCATCTTATTCGGCATTTACAGGTTAATAAGTCGTTCCTCTATGATCTTGTTCCGCCTGCGGCAAACGGAACAGATAATTTTCCTTTTGCACGGGAATGTATTCCTCGCTTCCGGCCACGATTTCATTCTGATTGCGGCGCTTATAAAACCAGAATAATTGCCCTTCTCCGATAAATTCTTTCCTATACTCTTTTTCTATCGCTTCGAGTATATTCCCTCCGGCTTCGAGGTCCTCTATCCGCCGCGCATTCCGCAGTTTATTCAGATATTCATATTGCAGGGATTCTTCTTCCTGGCATTCGGCGGCGATAAGGTACATTTCGGAGATCCGCATCAACGGCATCAGATAATTGAATCCCTTTCCCCCGTCTGCCGTCTCCATATACTTCACCAAAAATTTGTGGTGTTCTTCTACATTTTCGGGGTCGGTCATGGATTCCCATTGCTGAGTGTAGCGATAATCGTTGAGGTTCTGATCGTACATCCAGTCGATGTAATCGTCCGTTGGTCTTAATACCCGGGTATGCGCAAGATTATTCGAAAAATTGGCTTCGTAAATTTGCTTCCGGCTTAAATGATACAAGCCGAAAAGGACTTCAGGCTGGTAAATGCGGTCTTTACGATCCGGATCAAGGGCAGCATCGGAGGCAATAAAGGGAAACCATTCATGCTCCACCTGAGTTTCGCGGATCACTTTTTCAGCATATTCGGAAGCCAGGGAAGTATTTCCGACATACAAAGCCAGACGGGCGATATAAGCCTGCACGGCATAATAATTCAGGCGCAGGGAGCGATAACGCATGGCATTGGACAGTCCGTTTTCGGCATCCGAAAACAACGCCCCCTCTGTGATCACGGGATCGGAAACGGCAAGCAATTGCTCGGCAGCCCTGAAATCTTTCAGTATGTAATCCTGAACTTGTTCGGCAGTGAGCATTTCCAACACCGTCAAATCCGAGGACCGGGCGTAAGGCATACACTTTTGATCCGGATCGATGCTGTACACAGGACCGAAAATGCGGAACAGTTCAAAATGCAACAATCCCCTCAACCCCAAGGCTTCTCCTTTGATGATATGATAGGAAGCTTCGTCCAGCACCGCTTTTCCTTCATCGCAATGTTCGATGAGGGTGTTGACGTTATTGATCAGAAACCAGGCTTTCGACCAGGTGCTTTCAAACTGCTTGTTCTTTACCTCCGCATCGAAGCGGGAAAGGGAACGATAAATGTGATCCTCGTCCGAACAATCGTAGTACTGGGCCAGAATATCGGCAGCGCCCCAGGTCAGCGTACTTCCGTACAAACTATTATCCAGCAATTCGATGTACACTCCGTTCAAAGCTGTCAGGAAACCGTCTTTCGTGCTGAAAAGGTCCTTTTCCATGATCCGGTCCTCCGAGCCGATGTCCAGCCAGTTGGAACAGGAAAATTGGCCTAGTATGAAAAAAGCGATACAACTGTATTTGATTAATCTTTTCATAATGCTTGGTATTTAAAATCTTAAACTCAAAGAAAATGTCACCGTCCGGGCGAAGGGATATTCTATTCCCCTCTCTTCCTTAAAGGAGGATAGCCTGAAGATTTCATTCATATAGGCCCTGAAGGTAAATCCCTCAGCCCCGAAAGTTTTCAACCAGCCGGCAGTGGTTTCATACCCCACTGAAATAGATTCCCCCGAGAAGGTATTTTCCGTCACCACAAAGCGCGAAGACATCGGAGTGGAAGTCTGATCTTTGATGGACTTGAAACGGGCCCGGTTGCCAGGTTCCTGCCAACGGTCGTACAAAGCCCGCTTATCCTGATTCCGGAAAATATTGGCTTCGGAGATGTTTTCCACCTTTTCATACAAGGCCGAGGCCATCACCTGCCCACCCAAGCGGTAACGGAAGTTCAGCGAGGCCGAAAAACCTTTGTAGTAAACCGAGGTGCCGATAATGCCTTCCACATCCGGGCGGGAGCAGCCCACGACAACTTCGTCGTCGGTAGAATAAATAAAGGTATGCTCGCCATTTTTCTTTAAAAAGACCTCGTGGCCGGTGGCCGGATCGATCCCCAGTGAAGGAACCGCCCACAGGTCGTCAGGACTGGCCCCGTCATAGTAACGTTGCAGGTTTTTGGAACTTCCTTTTTCATTCAGGTAATCCAGTTTATCCCCGATCTCCCGGTATTCCGACTTCGACGTCCGGAAATTATAATTCACGCTCCAGTTCCAATCTTTGTTTTTAATCACAGTAGCCATAAGGCTCCCATTCCAGCCCTGCGACACCTGACGTCCGAAATTGGTATATATACTGCTGGTTCCCACGGATGGCGGCATTCCGATACTCACCAACAGCGGGTCGGTGTCCTTGTAATAATAATCGACGGTGAGCCGGAGACGGTTGTCCAGCAAGGCTACGTCCAACCCGATATTCTTGTCGAGGGTCCGCTGCCAATCGAGATTTTTGTTTCCGAATTTCTCGATGATGGCACTGGTCCCGAAGACATTCTGCATCTGTACATTGTAGCGGTAGGTTTTCATCGCCTGGTAAGCATCGAAATTCTGATTCCCGGGATTACCGATGGAAGCCCGGACTTTCAGGTTGTCAAAAACGCCCCAGTCCTTCATTATACTTTCATTGTGAATGTTCCAGGCTATTCCGACCGCCCAGGTGGTTGAAAAGCGCTTGTTGGCCCCGAACTTCGAAGTGCCGTCGGAACGTACGTTGAAATCCATCAGATAGCGGTTGGCATAAGCATAGTTGGCATTCAGGAAAAAACTGGCCGCCCGGCTGGTTACCCTGGAATATACCGGAGTCTGCCCTTCCCGAAAACCGAAGGAAAAAGCAGGATTGGTGTGAAAATCATTGTTAAACCCTACGGTGCTGTAACCGTCGTTGCTGTTTTTTCCCTGATTGAAGGACATTCCTCCGACCGCATTGACCTGATGACTCCCGGCAAATAATTTACCGAAAGTGACATTCAGATCACCGTTATAGGAAAACGTTTCAGTGATACTGCTGGTGAAAGAGCCTCGCTTGAGCTGCTCAGTTTCCCTGAAATCCGGATGCTTGGGCGATTTAAACGCCTCGCTTTTACTCACTGTCTTGGTTACACCGAAACGTCCCCTTACCCGCAAGGAAGACAAAACCTGCCATTCGGCATTGAAATTATCCCTCAAAGAAAAAGTATTGGTTTCATTGGTATTTTTAATATTGAATTTGTAAAGCGGATTGATGTACTCATCGGTTTGCTGTGCCGGGCCTTCAAGATACATAGGTATTTCCCCTTCTTCGGTTTCTTTCCGGTTGTAGGGATTCGCCCGGGCGAAATCGGAGAAAGCGACGGGCTCACGCTCGGCTTTGGTGACGTCCATGCTGAATTTATTTGAAAACAACAGATTTTTCCTCCGGTAGCTCAGGTCGATGTCGAACGTCACGGCGGCGCTCAGGACAGCGAGAACGAGGATCATGGCGTCCGTGCTGAGGTAAGAGCCGGTCGCGTCATACAGTGCGCCCGCGATCGTGCTGCCGAACGAGGCGAACAGCAGGTTCGTCACCACGACGGAAAGATTCACGGCGTAGTGCCGCATACCGTAATACGAGCTGACAAAGGCCGCGTTGGCGGGCGTGACGCCGCCGTAGGCCATGCCGCCCAGCAGGAAGCCGGCGATGAGCAGCGGGAAGCTGCCGAGCTTCAGCGCGCCGATGAGCACTAGCCCGGT
>CAJKZL010000337.1 GCA_905204385.1 uncultured Odoribacter sp.
TGGGATATGACTAAGGAGATTATCATGGGAAAATCGGTTTTTTAGATTTTCATGGATTTATCCACAAAGGTACGAAAAGCTGGGAGGAAATATTCATCCCTGTCCGCTTTTTGTGGGCAATGTCCGCAATGAAGTGAAAGGAAGAAGTGTGAGTTTCTCTTCGGTCCTTTGTTTCAGACAGGTAGCTAGGAAAAGGCGTGTCTTTCGAAGGAAATCCACAGGATCAGAAATTTTTTCCCGTATCCCACCACAAAGGAGTGCCTGCATGGTCCGGTGCGCCCAGCGATTGTTGCAGAGCTCGATAAAGCCCCGGATCCGTGTCCTGTAATTTCGCCGGAAAGTTCAGTCTCCGGATCATTCTTTCGGTATCGATGCAATGGTCGGGACTATTATTGTATTTCACCGTGAACAGGCGGGGATAGCCTGTACGTCTTTGTGCCGCCCAGGCGTCACATCCTTCGGGAAAGAGTGCCAGCCATTTTTGGGTTATGATTTTTTCCAGTTTCACTTCAGGCTCATCCTCTTCCGACCATAGCGGGGATACCTTGCACCGGGCTTTGATATTGAAGTCCGGCTCGAAAGCATCTTCATAATCGCAGGCAAAGCGTTCGGTTTGTAGATAATCGCCTATATCCGCTCCCCATTGCTGAAAAGAAACAGCGACGCCCTGGCGGTAACAGTCTCCGGCTTCCTCCGCGGTCCAGCCTCTAAGGGCTGCTTCAGCTCTTAGAAACCAGATTTCGGCAGCCGTCATCAAGATGGCGTCGGTGGCAGGGGTGACGGTGATGGAGGAATGGGTACGGTAGCGATTATGGGCAAAGCAGGTGCCTTGACGTATCCCTTTATATTTGCCTTTTAGCCGGATCGTATCTCCATTGTACAGAATATCTTCCGGGGAAGGATGAAAAAAAACTTCCCGCCGCGAATCCTGATATCCATTGAGGATCGACTCCATATTGGCGTTCATATAAACTTCTCCCCAGCTTTTATTGATCTCTCCAAGCGGGTTGGTATACTCTTTGCTTGTACTGACCGCTATGATTTCGTAACTTTTTTCTAGGACGCCGTAGGGATCCGACAAGGCTTTACGGGCTTCTTCCGCTGCTTTCCCGGGAGCGGCCATCGCAATTCGGACCGCCAACCGCAACCGCAGGGAATTGGCCAGTTTGAGCCAACTGCTGAATTGTCCGTCCGACAGCAAATCGAAACTTTCGAATCCCCGGGGAGAGGGATGCAATTGCAGGTAGTGCGAGATGCAATTTACGGCAGTATCCAGGTCTTCAAAAAAATGCTCGTAGGTTTCGGGTTGGCTATCTGTGATATTTTCGTTTCCCTTTTCACCGAAATGAGTATAGATCACCGGACCGTAATAATCGGTTATGCGGTGCATCAGCAACACTTTCAGTATTTTAGTGATTCCGTAAAACTGAGGATAATCCGTACGGGTGGAATCTTCCAGTTTTTTCACCTGAGGCATAATATAGGCGTAGGTGTTTTCCCACATGGTGCTGTTCCAGCTATCCTGCAGATTATAATCGGAATTGTGACTCCCTCCGTTCAAAGGCTTGTAATCGTGCATATATCCGCTGAACAGATCTGCGCTCAGATTCTGCATGATCTGATAAGGCCAGTTTTTCCCTTTCCCGAAATCATAATTGAAATAGATCCCCTGATGGATAATACTCATCGGAATGCCGATATGATTCAGGTCGATTTTCATATCCTCTTCTGTGATCCCCGTTTTGTCGGTATTCATTTCTTTGAAGTTTCGGGTACAGGAGTACAGGAAAAAAATGACCGGGAATAAAATCAGAAATCGTTTCATCGGTGGCATTTTTAAAAGGTGACTCTTAGGTTAAGACCGATATTGCGGGTTGTAGGCATGCCATAGGTATCTATCGCCTGATTATCATTGCCGGTGGAAAGGATCAAATCCGGGTCGAAAGGCGCTTCTTTATAAAGGAAGCATAAATTACGGGCAATCAGGGAGAGCTGTATGTCGCTGAATATTTTGGATTTTTGCAACCAGGCCTTCGGCAATTGGTAGGCAAGGGATAATTCGCGCAGCCGGACGTTGGTGGACGAATAGATATAATATTCGGTTACCCCGGCCCGTCCGCCGATCAGCTTGTAAAAACCTTTCACATCATCGATTTGCCGGCCTTCGAGCAGAACAAATCCCCGGTCACGGTCGCAGCCCGTGGTGCGGGTAACGCCGTACTGATCCAGATCGGCCTGGGTCTGCGACAGTACGCTTCCTCCGAAACGTCCGTCCACAAGGAAGGTCAGTGTAATGCCTTGCCAGAAAAACGAATTGTTCCAGCCCAATTGAAACCGGGAATAGGCATTCCCTACTTTTTCGGTATTTCCGTCGCCGATAATTTGGGGAAGACCGGCTTTTTCTCCTTCGGTTTCGAAGAGAATTTTTCCATCCCGATCCCGTTTAAAGGCTTTCCCGTAAATATCTCCGAACGATCCGCCTTTTTTTAACTTCATGGCATAACTTGAAGAAAAACTACTGGGACCGTAAGTGAAAACAGGTAATTCATCGTGCAGACTCAACACTTTATTGCGGTTCGAGGAATAGTTGATCCCTGTTTCCCACTTCAGTCGGGTTTGGATGGGAGAAGCATTCAGGCTTGTTTCAAAGCCCATATTGCGGATATTTCCGGCATTGGCATAGCGATAGGCATATACGTCCCCATTCTGGGAGGGCAGTTTAAAAAATTGATGCCGGGTGTGATTATTGTAGAAGGTGAAATTGAACGAAAGTCGTTTGTCGAAAAAACTCCATTCCGTACCGAGTTCAAAGGAAGTGTTCATTTCCGGCTTCATTTCTTCAAAAGGTGCCGCATCGGCCCATTGGATGCTGCCGCCTGCCAGTATGTGGGCCACCGGATTGGTGATATAAAGCGGAATGTCATTGCCTACCTTGCTCCAGGCGGCTCTGATTTTACCCAGGGAGATCCATTCCGGAAGGCGAAAAGTGTTGTTGAGAATCCATGAACTTCCTAAAGAAGCATAAAAGAAACCTTTCTTTTCATGGGTAGTATAGGCCAGCGTAGACGACCAATCGTTACGAGCCGTCAGCTCTAGGTAGAAAAGTTCGCGTATGCCCAACTGGGCGGTTGCAAAAACAGACTGTTTTTGCCGGTGAGCGTCCTGTTGTTCGCTGATATAGGCCGAACTATTCATATCGATGTTGGCAATATTGAACACATTGGGATATTTCAGAGAAGCTGTTTTCGAATCATATCGCAGGGAATTGAGTACATTGTCGTTTATACTGACACCGGCGGAAACGTTTGCCTCCAGTTTATCCCATTGTTTTTTATACGAAATCATCGCATCCCCGTAAATCTGTTTCTCCTGATAGGTCGATTCGATGTATCTGCCGTTCAGACCGGACAGGGAGGGGGCTGTAGAGGCATAACATTGTTCCCTGAATCTGTCGTATACATAATCCAGATTACTCCTCGCCTGTATATACAGGTTTTCATTGAGAAACCACTTGGCGGATACGGCGACAAGTATTCTGAAGCGTTCGTCCTTACTCTGAATACGGTTGGTCACCCAATAGGGATTTTGTTCGAAGTCTTCGGTGGGGGCATGCCAGTTTTGAACCATCAATTGCCGGTTCTCATCGTACACCTCGAAGTGGTCCCGGTAAGGGCTTATGTCTTGTCCCCGGGGAAAACGATAGAGTCCGACCAGTGGATTCATGTAGAAGCCTCCTGGTACCGGACGATTTTTTACTTTTTGCTGCATCAGATTAAGGTTACCGTCCAATTGCAACCGGCCCTCATATAAATTACTGGTTTCCCGCAAGTTCAGGTTATGTTTGGTCATGCGGTTGAGGGGAATGATTCCCCGCGAGGAGGTATTGGCATAAGAAAAATAGGTCTGAGCCTGTTCTTTGCCGCTGGAAATGGACAGGCTTTGGATAGCCGTATGGCCGGTTTGAAAAAAATCTTTGACATGGTCGTTTGTAGTGGGGGTTTCTCTTGCTCCCCAGCTTTCGATGACATCGCTTACGCCGTATCGGTTTTGAAATTTCGGCAGGCACATGGCTTTTTCAAATAGCAGGCTGGAGTTGAAGGTCACCTTTTGTTTTCCCGCTTCTCCCTTACGGGTGGTGATCAGGATCACCCCATTGGCCGCTTCATTGCCGTAAAGTGCTGCTGCCGGCGCTCCTTTCAGTATGCTGATGCTCGTGACATCTTCGGGGTGCAGGTTCGAAATACCGTCGCCGCCGTCCCGGTTACCGCCGTCGGCAATGCCCCCGATAGCGGTGTACGCTTGTTCGGGGCTCGAATTGAGAATGGGCATACCGTCGATCACGTAAAGAGGCTGATTATTGCCCGCCACCGAGCGCATGCCC
>CAJKZL010000338.1 GCA_905204385.1 uncultured Odoribacter sp.
AACCCCCATCGATTGATATCCGTCCCCTTCGAGATAGGTATTTTCAGGCAACAGATAAACCGATACGCTTGTCCGTTTGCCGGGCACAATTTCCTGCGTAATATATCCGAAACTCCGGATCAGGAGAATGCTTCTTTTATTTCTCACCTCGATGCAAAACTATCCGTTCTCATCGGTCACCACGCTCTTTACAGATTGCAGGGAGGATACCTGTACGTTCGGCAACGGCTTCTTACTCAGGGCATGATACACCGCTCCCTCCACTTTTATATTTTCCTGAGCTGCCAAACCGACGACAACGAACATCATCAGGATACTCATCCCCATCCGTTTGATTATATGATTATTCATTCCTTTCATAGTTTGTCGATTAATAGTTTTCTCCTACCGGCTCAAAAAGAAACTCCCGGACCTTGATGCTGTTTTTCATGGAACCCGATCCGGCAGCTTCCAGCCTGATCACATTATAACTGGGATGAATGCCGATTTCAACCGTATCGCACATCAGCTGTAGTTTATTGTCGAGTCCGAAAGCCTGTTGCCTTTGCCCCATGGGAATCACCGTGCCGCCCCGAAAAGCTTCCAGCCCTTTGGCGGAATACTTTTGCAGCTTTCCGTCGATATAAACCTTCACATTGGCTGCATTCCAGGAATATCCCCAGGCCTTCACCTGATATTTTCCAGGCATCAGCTTGGCCGGTTCCACTTTCCCCGCCAGCGTTTTTTGCAGAATGGTCAGTTCCACCCATTCCCCCTGCTCCGCTTTCACCGACAGAAACACATCGTTCGGTTGCTTGCTGTCGGCAAAAAGATTGCGGTTGAAATCCCCGGCATCCCCTGTCTTCTCGTCATTCAACGTTCCCCTCGACGAAAGCTGATAATAATCGGCCCATTGCTCTTCGGGTAATTAGAATAAAGAAGGCACCACAAAATCCACTTTACTCATAAACTGTCCCCGGGGAACATAGGCTCGCTCGAATTTATAGACCACGCCATTGCTGCATTTATCGTAATTAGTGGAAATCAACTGCTTGTCCAGCCGTAAAGTCTTTCCTCCCGAGGTGTAAATGTATTTACGGCCCGATAAATTCGTTAGCTCGCTGCCTAGAAAACTGGCCCTCAGGATAAAGTTATAAGCAAGCAAAGTATCGGTATGGGTGGTCTTCAATCCCAGCCCGTCGTAAAAAACATTCAGCTCTCCGATCATCTCCCCGATCACCTCGTTGCTCGGTAAAAACAAGGTAGAACTATACTTTTCGTCGGCAAAATCCACAGATTTCAGCAAAGTATTGTTTATATCGAACACCGAATCGTAAAGCGTCTGTCCCACTTCGTTCACGCCAATGGCATAACTCAGATCAGGACGGAACACCGTATCGTTATAGGCCAGCAGGGAATCCCGGAAAATGGAATAATCGTCTCCGCACTCCAGCAGATATTCCATGACATTTTTCAAAGGCATCATCACCCCCGCAATTTCGTGCATCACCCCGTTGGTGCATACCTGGTCGAATTTGGTGATCTTCAGCTTCTCGATCGTGGTATTGTTGCCCGACCCTGCAATCTGCACATATTTCCCGGCCAGGGTCTCGATCTCATATTTCGTTGCCAGTTATGTCTTATACAAAGCAAGCGTATTCATATGATTCAACACAGACCGTCGCTTATAGAGCGAATCCACCGTCATAATTTCATCCGTTATAAACCGGTTAGCAGGCACCCACAACGTCAACACCCGCTCGCTCCCTGCCTCTTTATCCATCCCCGTCTCTTTCATCAACTCCGCGAACTTCGAGTATTCAGGCTTAAGCTGCAATGCTTCCCAAAGGGAAATCTTCGCCCCTGCACTTCTGTCGTCTTCCTCTTCGCCGTAATAATTGTCCCAGTCGTCCTTGCACCCGGCACCGACAACCAACAGCAAAAGCAGTACATTCCAAATCTTTTTCATAATCCTTAATCGTTAACAGGAGTAAATATAAATCTGTCCAAGCGGAATTTTCCATCGTCCCCCACCACGTTAAAGCGGAATACATGAGGGGCGGAGTCCATAAAATAAAAATCTCCCATATTCTGCGTCCCGGGGGCTGCGGCAAAGTTGATCACCGAACCGAACTTCGCGTCGTCGATATACATCTGGAATTTTCCCTTACACTCGAACCAGGCGTATTTTACAATCTGAATATTATACTTTCCGCGCATAATGGTCGGCGTGTCGAACTCCAGCCATCCCACCTGCCCTAGCTCGGCAAAAATATAGTCGTCATTGGTAAAGCGATCCCAGTCGACATCCTCCGAAGCATAGCCCACTGCATTGTCCTTATAGGGAATAGTCTTCCAGCGGAAATGAGTAATCTCGTCGTCCGGCTTGAAATAATAAAACTCCGCCTTATCCTTTCCTTTGACCTTAGCCGTTCTGTAAAAGGGCGCCAGTTTGCATTCCTCCCATTCCGTAGGTTCCCAGACAAAAGCATAGCGGACGGGATCGGATATCGGCATCAGGCCCGACACTTCGTGTATAAAACCGTTGCTGGCGGGAATATCGTATTTTCCTGGCACAAAATACAAATGCTCTTATCCGGTAGGATTCAACAAAATCGAATCGTTCTTGTCGGTGACGGACAAAAATTCCCGGGCAATGAACGACTCGATGTTCTTCCCGGTAGCCCCCTCGGCAAAATCCGTCAGCTCGGCAAAATCATAAGCTCCGGCATAAACATGATAGCCGACATACCGGTAAAATTCCGATTTGACATCTGTAGGTTCGCCCGAAAATCTCGTTTTCAAATCCGCCACAGACTGAATGCCGTTAACCTTATAAAGGGAATCCGAAGCCACCATCGCCGCTTTAAAATCGCGCAGAGCGGTATTGTTCAGGACAATGTCCCGCCGTCCCAGATAAGCATCCAATCCGCACTCCCGCACCGCAGCCGTGAAAATCGAATATTCGGAAGTCTGGTCCAGCACTTCCATCACCGTATAGATGATCGGATCCAGCACAGTCTCCAGCTGGTGATAATAACCGTTGATCTGAGGAACATCTTCAGGCTTTTTCAACACTTTCACCCCATTGACATACCGGTCGACCCCTCCTTCGTCAAAAGACACCGTCAGGTAATCCCCCGAAATAGTCTGGGTACTCAACTTCCCGGATGCCAGCACCGAATAAGCATAATCCGAAGGAATAATGTGATATTTCAATAAATTCTTAGCCTCTTCTTCCGTAATATCGTCTATCGACTGCCATTTCCCGGAAGCTTGGATATAAGCTTCCACAGCTGCATTGTCGGCCACAAAACAGGTATATTTGATATTGCTCATATTAACGGCATTAAACAAATCTGCCGTTTTCAGCAGCTTCACCCAATCGGAAAACTGAGGTTGCGTCTCCAGGTAAAGTCCGATAGGTTGCTCATCGTATGCCACAAACTCTTCTTTGGCAAAAGGATCCGTGCAGCCTGCCAGCCAAAGACAAAGAATGCTCAAACCGGAAATAATAAAATTCTTTCGCATATTCTGATTTTTTGAATTACTCGACATCTTTATAGAATGGATTCTGAGTTAAGCCTCCGTGACTGGCCTCGATTTCAGATTTCTTGATCGGCAGATAATGACTGTACTCATTCTCCAGCTTTATCTTCCACATCGGGCGGTCCTTGGCCGAAACCCCTTTGGTCAGCACATCGATCAGGATATTCCGGTATTTGTAATTCTGTTTGCGGGCCACCCTCAGGATATCGAACCAGCGTTTACCTTCGGCCAGCAACTCCTTCAATCGCTCGTCCAGAATCATTTTCAACATCGCTTCCTCGGTTTCGGGAACAGTCGACGCCTCTGTATATCCGGATCTTCGCAGAATAGTGGTATCCATAAATTCACACACCTGCCGATAGGGAATACCGTCCATCGCCATGGCTTCGGCTTCCATCAGCAACACATCCGAAAAACGATAGAATATCCAGTTGGGTTCCCGGTCGTTCTGCGGACGCAGGTAAGAATCCGGATATTGCGAGCCTTTCCGGCTTTTCGTGCCCAGATACTTCCAATATCTCTCCCCGATATAACGGTTATCGTACATATATTCCTTGCCCCGGATATCCTCTATCCCGTCTTTCTCCAGAATATCCTTGCTCTCGAGCGATATGATATAGCGTCCGTCCCCGTTCTGGAACCACTCATACAACATATTTCCCTGATTATCGTAATTTCCCCGGAATTGCAGTTCGAAAATGCTTTCCTCCTTATGATTGCCCGGATAAAAGACGCTCCAGTAATCCTCTTTCTTTGCCAGCTTGAATCCCCCGTTTTTCAGCATCCGATACATCGTATGCACGTCGCCGTAGCGTTCCTGCCACAGATAAATGTCTGCCATCAGGGCA
>CAJKZL010000339.1 GCA_905204385.1 uncultured Odoribacter sp.
GTTTTCTGAAAGACAAACAAAAGGCAAAAGGTGCAGCTCCGGGATCGCTGATCTTCATCGGCCGGCAGAAAATGGAGCGCAGCAGCATACGCCTCATTCAGTATAACGCCAGCGATATCCGGGAAGAGGTGGTAAAGTCAGCGGACCGGCTCCCCGGCTATCTATCGGACGACTGCCTCACCTGGATTTCGGTATCCGGTTTGCACGATACCGCTTTAATCGGGCAAATCGGTAAAATTTTCGATATCAGCTCCCTCATCCTCGAAGATATCCTCAACACCGACGAACGTCCTAAATTCATCGAAGATGACCGGCATCTGTTTGTTATCCTCAAATCCCTGAATTACGACAAGGAGATCGGAAAAATCCGGATCGATCAGGTATCTATGGTCGTCGGCAAAAACTATCTTCTCACCCTACAGGAAACCGATACCGATTCTTTCAGCGACGTCCTGCAACGCCTCCGGGCAGGACAAGGGAAAATCAGGAGCTATTCTCCGGACTATCTCTGTTATGCCTTGATAGATACCATGGTGGACAACTACATCCAGAATATCGAAAAACTGGGGGCAGCTATCGAGGAGCAGGAAAAAATACTTCTTACAGCCGATAAAAAAATCATCGCCAATATTTACCACTATAAAACCGAACTTTCCTATACCCGCAAAAACATACGTCCGGTGAAGGAACTGATGGTCCGTTTCGCCACCAGCGAATCCGAACTGATCGACGAACACACCTACAACTATCTCCGCGACCTGGAGGGCCTGGTTACCCAGGCTCTCGAAGCCATAGAGATATACTATTCCATGGTCTCCGACCAGCAAAACAGTTACAATGCTTCCATCAGCAACAATGTGAACGATGTCATGAAAGTGCTGACCATCTTCTCGGCGGTTTTCATCCCCCTGACCTTTATCGTCGGAGTCTACGGCATGAATTTCGAATACATTCCAGCCTTAAAATACCGCTATGCCTACCCGTTTTTATGGGGAATCATGATCGGTATCGCCATCCTTATGCTTTTCTTTTTTAAACGGAAAAAGTGGCTATGAAAAAACTTTAAAAATCTATGAATATCTATAAGTTTTACTAGCTTTACCAAAACTTATAGATTGTAGATGATATGAAAAGGCTTTTTTTTACCTTCTGTTTTCTCGGTGCTCTTCATCTTGGTTTCGCACAACCCCTCAAACCGATAGAAAAAAACATAGGGAAACTTACCCTTTCCATCGATCCCAGGATGGAAGTTCTGAGTGCCGTACAAATGATTGCCGAATATCCGGTTATACGCAAAAACAATGCTTATAGCCAAAGTATAGACACTTATTTCCGGCCCTATGATACACTGCCTGCGGTACATTTGACCGATCAGCTCAAAAGTCATTTCAGCCATGATGCGCCGGTCCTATTTATGCTTCACCTTTCCCAACCTGAAAAATTAAGTCAGAAACTCCCCAACTCCGAATACCTTATTTACCGTGCCGGGGGAGAACAAAACCTGATAAACTACAGAACAGCCCTGTACGAATTTGTCCGCAAAAGTAATTTCAAGGACTTCTGGAATCAAAACCGAACCATTTACAACCAGATTCTGGAAAAAACAGTAGCAGCCTGCCAAGACATCGACTGGATCAAAGCACTGGAAGACTATTACAACGAAACCCAGAACAGTTATAACATCATCATTTCGCCTTCTTTCGCCGGAGGATATGGCCCACGGATAAAGGCTGCAAATGGGAAATGGGATATATATGCCTGCATCGGTTCCACCTCTTTCGAAAACAACATTCCCTATCTCGACAAAAACGGACTGATGTATTACCTTTGGCATGAATTCAGCCATTCCTACGTTAATCCTGAATTTGAAAAATACCGGGAGAGAATCAAAGCTACACAAAAACTTTTCCAACCTCTCGAAACGATCATGACGGGACATGCCTACGGCGATTGGGCTGTGTGCGTCAATGAACATGTAGTAAGGGCTATCCATTTAAGACTTATCGATCTTTATATCGGACACTCCGCTTATGAGCAAAAATTGCAACAAGAACTCCATAGCGGATTTCTTTATATCGAACCCATCCTTCAAAAACTTCAGGAATACGAAACCTTGAAAAAAACGACTTCCGTCACTTTTTCAGCATTCGTTCCGGAATTGGTCGGCGTTCTCGATTCTCTTGCCAACAACAATGCCCAGCAAAATATCCGATTATCTTTTCGCGGACCTATCAATAATGCATTTAATCACAAACCAGCGATTATTTATCCCACTAATATCCGGGATACCACGACCGCTCAAAAAGTGAAAATGTACGTTCAAGCCATTTTCAACCAATTTTCTAAATTCTCTTCTCCTCTGCTTCTAGCCGATACTTCAGCGCTGCAACAATCACTGGCAGATTACTCTATCGTCGTTTATGGGAATGTTTCGAATAATTTATATCTGCACTATCATCAGTCGATTTTGCCATTCTCGATGAATGACCATGAACTAATAGCCGGCCGAAAATATGCGCAACCCCACTTAAAAATCGTATCCTGTCAACCTCATCCGCAAAACCCGGATCTGGGAATGGTTATCTATTCCTCTCTCTTAGACGAGGATCTCATCGGGATCAATAACGTCTCTCACGGTCCGGAAGACTATATCATATTTACCGACCGTAATCATATACTCGAAAAAGGTTTCTATCAAAACAAATCCACCGGGAAATGGACATTTACCGATAAGAAATAACTAAAAAGTGACCAACAAGTCCCTGATGGTCCTGAGCGCTGCCTTTCTGCAAAAGCAGCGACCAGCAGGAGATTTTTCACTTCGTTTCAGTGATAAAGAGCGAATAATCACTTGTCGGTCACTCTTTTCTAAATTTAAAGCATATAAAACTATTTCTTTTTATTAAACCGCCGGCCGAAGAAAACAGCATCTTCTCCCAATTCTTCCTCGATACGGAGCAACTGATTGTATTTCGCCATCCGGTCGGAACGGCTCATCGAGCCTGTTTTGATCTGTCCGGAATTGGTAGCCACCGCAATATCGGCAATCGTAGCGTCCTCGGTTTCTCGAACGATGGGAAGTAACTGTCGTATAACCGGCACGCTGAGCCATTTCGATCGCATCCAGAGTTTCTGTCAGCGTACCGATTTGGTTCACTTTAATCAAAATAGAGTTGGCACAGCCCAATTCTATACCTTTTTTAAGATATTCCACATTCGTCACAAAAAGATCGTCCCCTACCAACTGACAGCGATCACCGATCTTTCCGGTCAGCATTTCCCAACCGTCCCAGTCGTTTTCGGCCATACCGTCCTCGATGGAATCGATCGGATATTTATCGATCAGCTCTTCGAGATAAAGCACTTGTTCCGTCGAAGTGCGCTTAGCTCCGTTCGGACCCTCGAAAAGAGAATAATCGTAAATCCCATCTTTATAAAACTCGGAAGAAGCACAATCCAAACCGATCATAACCTCATCGCCCGGCTTGTAACCTGCTTTTTTAATAGCCTCGATGATGGATTCCAGGGCATCTTCCGTACCTTTCAGCGTAGGAGCGAATCCTCCTTCATCCCCGACGGCAGTACTCAGTCCCCGGGCATGCAATACCTTTTTCAAAGTATGGAAAATCTCAGCCCCCATCCGTACAGCTTCCCGGAACGTTTTAGCGCCCACCGGACGGATCATAAATTCCTGAAAAGCAATCGGCGAATCAGAATGGGAACCTCCATTGATGATGTTCATCATCGGCACAGGCAACACTTTGGCATTGCAGCCACCGATATAACGGTATAACGGAATTTCCAAAGCATTCGCCGCAGCCTTTGCACAAGCCAGAGAAACACCCAGCATCGCATTGGCTCCCAGGTTGGCCTTAGTCTTCGTTCCGTCCAGGTCGATCAATAAACGGTCTATAGCGGTCTGTTCGGTTACATCGACTCCCAGCAAAGCATCGGCAATCACCGTATTTACGTTGTTCACCGCATTGAGAACGCCCTTCCCCTGATAACGCGACTTATCGCCGTCACGCAATTCCAGGGCTTCATGCTCGCCCGTGGATGCTCCGGAGGGCACTGCAGCCCGTCCCATCACCCCGCTTTCCAGAGTTACATCTACTTCTACTGTCGGTTTTCCACGGGAATCCAGGATTTCCCGTCCTTTAATGTCTACAATATGCGTCATAATTCAATATTTAGAATGTTTTTTCTTTTGCTGACACAAGTTACGACAAAAGGATGAAATAAGAGGAATTAAAAATTAAGAATTAACTAACATTTATAAATATTATACAAAACATAAATAAAACCAATGTGCTTATAAATAAAATCAATTGGTTTGCGCCTCACCAACCATTACACTCGTTCCGACTATAACGCA
>CAJKZL010000340.1 GCA_905204385.1 uncultured Odoribacter sp.
CGATTCAAATCATCCGGAAGTCTTTTGTTCAGTTGAAAGGGTAGGTTGGATTTTTATGCTGTCGGGGAAGATGAGGATAGAGGGTGCAGGGCAAGAAATCCCTATCCAAGAAGGGGAAATGTGTATTTTGTCTGCGGGGGATTATGTTGTGAAGAGATATACAGCATGCAGATACCTCTTGTTGAAAACCGACTCCCAGGTCAAATATGCCGCACAGTTGGTCCGGCAGGTTTCCGGTAAGCCCGATTCTTCCGTCGGAGTACAAAAACTCGATCTGCGGGGTCCGTTGATCGACTATTTGGATGCCTTATGTTTATATCTTGCGGACGGTATCCATTGCAAGCATTGGTTTGAATTGAAACAGCAAGAATTGTTTCTGATTTTGAAAGCTTGCTATACCTTAGAGGAGTTAAGTTTATTTTTGCAGGCTTTCAGATCGCAGGGTAAGGAGGACTTAAGGGAAATGATCTTGAAGAATTACCTTGACGCCCGTAATGTTCAAGGATTGGCAAAAATCTGTGGATATTCTGTGGGGACGTTTAAACGGATTTTCCGTGAAATTTTTGATGAACCGGTTTATCAGTGGATGCTGAAGCAGAAAGCAGAAGAATTAAAACTTAGGTTAAGCGGGAAAGATGTAAATCTGAAATTGGTTATCGATGAGTTCGGTTTTTCATCGGCTGCTCACTTCACTAAATTTTGCAAGCAATGGTTAGGGAAATCGCCTAGTCAGTTTATGAAATCCCAGCAAGAACAGCCGGAGCTTTAAAAAGATAGCAATAAACAAAATTATCGGTTATGGATCATTTACGGATTATAGAAGCTGCAGCAGGAGATATCATATTGCAAAATGAATTCGATAAAAATAACTTTCTAGTGTTTTTGCTTGGTGGGGAGGCTGAAATTTTTTATGGTAATTTGAAGCCTAAAATAATGAAGGAAGGGAACGTCATACTTTTGGCTTCTCTGTCGAATTATGTCTGTAAGGCCCATTCTTCTTGCCGGGTTCTTTTGTTAGAAATCAGGGAATCGATACCCAGATGCGATAAATCGGTCTTTCAGCAACTTTTTGCCATTTTTTCTTTGATTAAATATGATTTTCAGGAAATAGAAATCCGTCCTCCCCTGAAATTATTTCTCGATTTACTTTCGGTATACTCTGAGCAACGGATGATGAATGAAGAATTACTGGCCCTCAAAATGGAGGAGTTGATGGTTCTCTTCAGATGTTATTATAATCCCGAGGAGTTGACCATGCTGTTTTATCCGTTGCTGGGAAAGAATATGGAGTTTAAGAAAATGGTCACGGATCATTATGCAGAAGTCAGAAATGCTAAAGAATATGCAGCGATATGCGGATATAGCCAGGGGGTATTTCAGCGAAAGTTCAAGGAAGTATTCGGCGAAACGGTATACCGATGGATGCAGAGGCAAAAAGCGGAACAAATCAAGCATCGTCTGATGGTGACGGATGTGAATCCCAAGCTATTGGCAGAGGAATTCGACTTTGCATCGCCTGCTCATCTGAATAAATTCTGTAAGATATGGTTCGGGATGACCCCTTCGGAATTGAGGCAGACCTATCTGTTGAAAAAGAGTATGAAATAGGAGGGAGGACCTTTCTTTACACAATTTCAGTATAAATTTGTTTTTGCTTGGAATGCGGATTATGAAAAATCAAGGGCAGCAAGGGGCTGTGGCAGGGGGTTGTTCAACCTGGATTCGAACCAGGACTAACAGGACCAGAATCTGTTGTGCTGCCTTTACACCATTGAACAGTGTGTTTTTTATGACGGCACAAAAGTAGAAATTAATTCCGGAAGAACAAAGAAAAATATCGATTTTTTATTCATTTTTGATATTCCATTCTGTGCCATAAATAAAAGTGAGCATGCTTAAATCGTCGCTTAATGCTTGTCCGGATCTATGTTGTTGTATATCATGAAGAATGGTTTGGATGAATTCTTTTGGATGGAGATCCGGATGTTTTTGAATGACGCTGATCAGGCGTTCTTTGGTGTAAAATTCGTGTCGGAGGTTTTCTGCATCGGTAACTCCGTCCGTGTAGAGAAGAATCCCTGAACCTTTGTCGAATCGGTAAACATATTCTTGGTAATGATGTTCTTCCAATATGCCTAAAGGAATGTCCGATTGTATTTCCATGATGCTGACTTTCCGGTTGGGAGAGGTGAGGATGGGTAAGGTGTGTCCGGCATTGCAGTATTTCATACTTCCGCTATGAAGATCGAGGATGCCGACAAATTAAGTGACTAACATGTCGGCTTCGTTCCGTTTGGCGATGCTTCGGTTGAGCAGGTTGGCAATGCGGGCCGGGGAATCGATATTGCTGGAGAGGGTGCGCAGCAGGCTGATCGTAGAAGCCATTAGCAAGGAGGCCGGGATGCCTTTTCCCGAAACATCGCCTATGGTGAAGTAAAGACAGTCGTCTTTGATAAAATAGTCGTACAGATCACCTCCTACCTGACGGGCCGGAAAGAGGATGGCATAGAGATCGAGTTCCTTTCTTCCGGGGAAAGGTGGATAGCTTTTGGGCAACATGCTCATTTGGATGTCGTGGGCAATTTTTAATTCGCTTTCTATTTTTTCTTTGGCGGCGGTGGTTTGTTCCAGGTGGACCAGATAGTCCGTAAGTTTTTCCTGCATTTCTTTGAAGGCATCGTATAGATCCTGCATTTCATCCTGCGTAGTGATTTGCGGCAGGGGAGCATTGAAATTTCCTTCTGCGATAGCACGGCTGGACGAAGCGAACAGTTGGAGCGGTTTTGTAATCTTACGGATAGTTAAGCTATTGATCAGAATAATCAGTCCGGCAAAAAGCAGTGAATAGGTAATCAGGAGAAGTTTGAAACGGTGAAGGCCCTGGAAAATGTGCGAATAGGGGAAGATGGTGGCAATGCTCCATTCGGTGCCGTTTAAAGGAGCATAATAGATGTAGAATAAGGTTCCTTTATTGAAAAAAAGTCCTTTGCCTTTTTTACCGCCGATCATTTCCCGGGCAATACCGAGGGCTGTAGGATCTTCCATCGATTTGACGGTTTCCAGGACGTTGTTGCCGTTTTCGTAGAATATTGTTTTCTCACCGGACCTGAGAATGTATCTTCCTTCCTGGTTGACGATAATATTGTAGCTGTCGTCGTAAAGGGTGGCAGAATCTATCAGGGTGCTAAGCCAGTTCATGCATAGATCGACGGAAAATATACCGATTACTCTTTCGGAGGAATCGTGAAGGGGAACCGAATAGGTGGTTGTGACGATGTCCTGATCCGAGAGGTCGTGATAGGGACGGCTCCATCGGGAAGTGTTGAGGTCTTTGGCTATTTTGTACCATGTTTTATGGTAGTAATCGTATTGTCGATCTATCTCGGTGGTGATGACGGAGTCTCCCCGGGTGTAGGAGTAGGGAGCGAAATAATGCCCCTTTCCGGGGAAATAGTGTGGTTCGAAGGCGATGGCACAGCCAAAAATTTCTACGTTATGCCGGACTACCTGGCGGGTAATGGCGAATATGGAATCGGGTTCCGCAACATGAGTGGAGATCATCCAACTGAGGTTTTCCGCTATTTTCTCTATCGTATAGAGAAGACGGCTGACTTTAAGGTTGGTTTTCTCGGCGGATTCGTTGAGCTGGAGATAGGTTTGTTTTTCTATATAACGGACGGCATAATGATGAAAGACCATAAACCCGATTCCTCCCAGCACCAGGAAGGAAAAAAGGATATAAAGATTAAGCTTTGCAGCAAAAGAACGGGTGATATGGTGAAACATGCTTTCCTTTCGTTTGCAACAAATATACTAAAGATTAAATAGAAAGAGATCGGCTGTAATTAGAAATTATCAGCCGGTCTCCGGAGATGTAAGCTTCCGGTCTAAGCAGAAGCTTTCAGTTTGCTTTTATTTTGTTGCGTTTTCCAAACGTTTCATCATCATAAAGATAAACAATGCCGAGATCACGCAAAGAACGATCAGGATGGACCATAAAGCCCATAATTGCATGTGTCCCCACAGCATACCGATGATGGACACCAGATAATTACCTACGGCAGTAGCACCGAACCATAAGCACATCATCAATCCTTTGTATTTAGGAGGCGCTACTTTCGATACGAAAGAGATGCCCATCGGCGACAGGAACAATTCAGCAAAAGTCAGCACCAGGTAGGTATTGATGAGGACAGAGGGAGAAACCAGCATGTTGTTGGCGACTACGGTGGCCCCATCGGGATTAGGCGTGGGAAGTCCCACGGAGAATAAAGCCATTACGGTGACACCTAAAGCAGCGATAAGCATACCGATGCCGATTATACGCGGAGCGGATGGTTCTTTGCCTCTCTAGGCCAAAGCGCCGAA
>CAJKZL010000341.1 GCA_905204385.1 uncultured Odoribacter sp.
TCAACCAACTGCTGAGTTATGCCCGCTCTTTCGGTCTGCATACCATCTCCGTATTGGTCGGCCACGAATTTTATAAATATAACAATCAGAATCTGGCGGCGACTAAAACCGGTTTTCCTTTCGGCGGATTGTACGAACTGGATGCGGCCACCAACATTACAAAGGCTTCTTCTTACGAAGACAATTATGCGGTAGAATCCGTTCATTCGCGCCTGGAGTATAATTATGCAGACAAATATTACCTGTCGGGTAGTTACCGTACGGACGGTTCTTCCCGTTTCCATAAGGACAGCCGCTGGGGTAACTTCTGGTCGGTCGGTGGCAACTGGCGTATCTCCCAAGAAGAATTTATGAAAAATTTGACGTGGATCGACAATATCTCTGTAAAAGCCAGCTATGGTGTACAGGGAAATGACAATCTGAGGACCTATTATGCCTGGCAGTCTTTTTACACATTGGGTTATTCGAATGCCGAATATACGGGTGCCGCCCTGTCTTCCCTCGAAAACCGCGATTTGAGATGGGAAAAGAACGGAAACCTGAACATCGGTCTGGAAGGCCGTTTCTGGAACCGTTTTTCGGTGGGTATCGAATGGTATAACCGTAAGACTTCCGACATGCTGATGACTTTCCCGATGGCCATGTCTTTGGGTTTCAAGGGATATGACAAAAACATCGGTAGCATGCGTAATACCGGATGGGACATGACCGTTTCAGCCGATATTTTTAACGGGGATGGTTTCAACTGGAGACTGAGCTGGATGGGATCGACCCTTAAAAACAAAGTACTTCACCTGGCCGACAAACCGGAGATTCCTTCCGAGACGCGCATTATCAAAGAGGGCGAAGTACTGAACTCTTTCTACACGGCTACTTCGGCCGGGGTGGACCCCGCGACGGGCGAACAGTTATATTGGGTTTGGGACACCGATGCGAACGGCGTAGCCGGCGAGCGCTATATCACGAGCGACCAGGCTAAAGCCACCGCTTGTAAAGAAATTCAGGGAAGCCGTATCCCGAAGCTTTACGGTTCTTTCAACAACGATTTCAAATACAAGAACTTCGACCTGAGCATTCTTTGTACCTATTCCATCGGCGGTAAGGTGATGGACGGGGTTTACCGTACCTTGCTTTACAGCAGTTATGCCGGACAGGCAAGAAGCAAGCACCTGGAACGCGCCTGGAAACAGCCGGGCGACATCACTGACCTGCCGCGTATCGAAATCGGTAAAAGTTATATTTACACGGACAATGACCTGATCGATGCCTCTTATCTGGCCATCAAAAATGTTACCCTGGGGTATACGCTGCCTGCCCACCTGACGCGGGCGATGAAACTGGAAAATGTACGTTTCACCGTGACGGGCGACAACCTGGTGTTATTCAACCATCTGAAAGGTATGGACCCGCAGTTTAACTTCACCGGGGATACGGACTTCGGATATGTCCCCGTCAGGACCGTTTCTTTCGGTATCGATGTCACATTTTAAACCATAACCAGAGTTAGCAATATGAAAAAGTACCTTATTTATATGTGTTTATCCGCAGGACTTCTGTTTTTAAGTTCCTGTACCGATGAACTGAATACGCAACCGACCAATAAAGTTTCCGGTTCGCAGATATTTTCGGATGTGAGCAGTGCCCAAGCTGCAATCAACGGCATTTACCGGATGTTATACCTTATCGGATGGAGTGAAGGCTATCCGTACGAAAACTGCGGACAAACCGCCATCCAATTGCTGGCTGATTTAATGGGTGAAGATCATTTGATGAACGAACAGGGAGGGGGATGGTTCTTTCCGGATTACCGTCTGAATGTACACGGGGAATTCTCCAACACTTCAGGCCGTTCGTACGCTGTCTGGAATTTTTACTATACGCTTATCAGCAACCTGAACTACATCATCGCCTCGGAGAACACGATGGAAGGTGATCCCAAAGCAATCAAAAGCCTTGTCGGACAGGCATACGCCATGCGTGCCCACAGTTATTTCTATCTGATACAATTGTATCAGCAAACCTATAAAGGCCATGAAAACGCTCCGGGAGTTCCTTTGTATCTGGAACCGACCGTTTCCAGTTCGGTAGGTAAACCGAGAGGAACCGTACAAGGCGTGTACGATCAGATTAATGCCGATCTGGAGAATGCAACCACGTTGTTGCAAGGCTTACCTCAAGAACATATATCCCACGTGGATTATTACGTCGCTCAGGGAATTCAGGCCCGTGTAGCTTTGGTTCAGCATGATTATGTCAAAGCTGCGAAGGCTGCGAAAGAGGCCCTGGCGAAAAGCAACCTGACTCTTTTGTCGGTAAGCGACCTGGGCGGAAACAACGATGCTGATGTAAAAGATGTGATGTGGGGAGTCAAGATTTCAGCCTCCCAGTCCAGCCAGCTTTACGGCTTCTTCGCCTTTATGGATGCGGCTGTCCCCGGTTCGTGGGCCAGTCAGGGACGCCAATGTATCAGTTCCGGCCTTTACAATCTGATTCCGGAAACAGACAGCCGTTTGGCCTGGTTCCGCGGAAAACTGGAAACGGACGAAGCCGGCAATTCCAAAACAAGTTATTGCCAGTTGAAATTCAAAATGGCCGATTATACCACCCGCACGGGCGATTATATCTTTATGCGTGCGGAAGAAATGGTGCTGATCAAAGCGGAAGCCGAATGTCATCAGGGGTTATACAGCGACGCCCGGTCCACGATCAAACCGTAGGGCGAATTGCGGGATCCCGGTTTTGCAGAAAGATTGGCAAAACGCGCGGATGCGAAGACTTATAATGAAGACACCAACGCTCCTTTGCTGACCCTGATGGACGAAATCCTTTTCCAGCGCCGGGTGGAATTGTGGGGAGAAGCCGGACGTATTTTCGACTTGCAGCGTTTAGGACTGGGATATAAAAGAGACTATCCCGGATCTAATCACAGCCAGAAGGTGGAAACGAAAAATACGAACGCCGCTTCCCCGTTGTTTATTTTCCCGTTGCCTCAGACGGAAATCGACGGAAACGAAAATATCACGGAAGCAGACCAGAATCCTGTTGTTCAATAACATTTTATAAAAGAATTCAGCAATGAAAAAACATATATTGAAATTAGCAGTTTGCGCGCTCTGGAGTATGAGTTTATTCTGTTCATGCGACACAGACGTGGAAGGTTCCTTATACGAAGTGGGTAAAACGGAATACGCTTTTGCCAGTACGTTCCAGAAGACCGAACTTGTGCCTTCTGACGGAAATAAGTTTATTGTCCCGGTATACCGGAATACGAAAAACGGTTCCGCCACCCTAAACGTCTCGATGGGAGAAGTGTCTGAAAATGCAGAGGGAGTGTTTACGTTGGATACCCCGGCCGTTACGTTTGAAGACGGAAAATCAACCGCGGAAGTGGTTGTTTCTTATGAGGACATCGATCAACTCGGCGCAACGGAAATCTACGAGTTTACATTGAGTTTCGCCGAAACGCAAGCTTCTCCCTCAAAAGCTTATTCGGTAAAGGTATCTGCACAGCGCAAACTGACCTTTAGAAAGATAGGGAAAGGAGCCTTTGTTTCCGGTTTCTTCACGGCTATGCTGGGAACTCCATACCTCAAAGATGTAGTGGTGGAAAAGGCGGAAGAGGCTGATATTTATCATTTACTGGATGTATATGTAGAAGAGTATCCGTTTGTGTTTTCTCTGGATAAGAACGGGGAAGTAGTCCCGTTCGAACAGCAGGAAACCGGCTATGTACACCCGGTTTATGGAATGATTTGCGTTGATTTCGTGGAAGCGAAGAAAGAGGGAAACACCTGTTCTTTCACCATGGATTTTGTCGTTCCGGGCGTCGGTTCCTTCGGGGTATTTACCGAAACGGTTCAAATCCCGGAATAAGCCGGAAAGAAGACCCGGATCTTTGTTATTGATTTAGAGTTTTATAAAAAATATTTGGCTCCCTCCTTTTGTTTGTATTGCGATCTGGGAGTGAAATCTTTAGTTTTTGGACAGTTCCATCTTTTATTGAAAAGAGGGCGGTCAAAACTCTTTTTCCGTCTGTTCCCATCCCTCTTAGACGGCGATATGAATCGTCCGGAAAGTTCCCTGCAATAAATCGATCAGTAATAATTTGCCGGATAATACGGGTTGATTGCCAAGGATGATTTTCAGAACCTCGGCTGCCTGTATGGACCCCACCGTTCCCGGAAGCGCTCCGATAACCCCGGCAGGTTGGCGGAATTTATGGATATCTTCCGTGTAAGGATAAAGGTCGCGATAGGTCGGGCCTCCCTGATAATTAAAGACCGATACCTGTCCCTGGAACTCGCAGATGCTCCCATATACAAAGGGTTTTCCATATTTCACACAAGCATCGT
>CAJKZL010000342.1 GCA_905204385.1 uncultured Odoribacter sp.
CGCGAATTTCCTTTTGCAATTTTACCGCTGGAGTGGGGTGGGAGCCTTGCTGCAGACGGCGACGGTGATGCTTATCTATGGACTTTGCCGGAAAATAGTGCTGAGCCTGGAAATCCGGAGGGGAGGACTTTTCCTGAGCCATATACCCTGGGTGCTGGTGTTTATTATGCAGGTAAAAAGTCAGATGATGCTGCCCGAAAGTCTGAAGATTGTCTTGTTGTGCGGTTTTTTCCTGTTGTATTTCCGATTGAAGCATAGGAGATGGCGTTGCGGATTGTTTACGCTGATTGCTCCGGCTGCCTTATTGTTGTTGGGCGATACGGTCTTCTTTGCCTTGTATGTCAACCTGGCTCTGCTTGAAGGATGGCGGGAGAAAAATAAGGGGCGATGGGGTGTTATGCTGTGGTGGGTGGTGTCGGCGGTACTCGATCCGTGGATATGGCACCGGTGGGTTAGGACTGGACCGGCGGAAGCCTCGGTTTCCTTGCACTCGGCAGACGGATGGCCGAGGATCCTGATATATGGCTATCTTTTGATTTTATGGTCGGGGGATCGAATCTGCTCCCGGCTTTTCAAGGGCAGAAAACGGGTGGGCCTGGAACTGGCCTTGGCGATAGCGGGAGCTTTTATTGCTTTCGGGTGTGTTTATAACTGGAAGGCTGAACGTTTTTTCAGGATGGAACTGGCGACTGCCGGGGAAAAATGGGAGGAAGTGCTGAAGTACGGTGCCGGGATCGATCAACCGGAAAGGAAGGAAATATTTTTAGTCAATCTGGCGTTGGCTAACCAGGGGAAATTAGGAGAACAGCTGTTGGAGTATCCTTCAGAATGGGGAATCGGCGGTTTATATCTGCGCCGGGTCATGTCCTATGAAATCAGTATGCTGGGGAGTCATTTATATACGGCACTGAAAATCCCGAACGAAGCCATTCACTGGACCTTTCAGGCAGCGGTAGCCTCGCCTCAGGGCATGGATTTCAGGACGTTGAAACGGTTGATCGAATTGAACCGGCTGAAACGGGATTCCTTGCTTACGGAAAAATATCTGGCCGTACTGGAAAATGCAGTCGGCTTCGGTTCCTGGTGCCGGGAGCAACGCAGGCTGTGGGACGATGCCTCGGCAGAGCGATTGCTGCCCGAAGAGAAAATCGATTTTTTTATCGGCGGACGTCCTTTTTTGTCGGATATGGCGAGGATTCTGGATGCAGGAAAAAGCAAAGGAATGGTGTCGGAATATATCTTGTGCGGCTTGCTATTGGATAAAGAACTGGGAAAATTTTCACAGTTGATGCGGATTGTCTATCCCACGAACGACATCCGGTTGCCGCAGATTTACCAGGAAGCTGTACTGGTAGCTATCGAAGTGGGAGACCGGCATCTGGCTGCTAAAAATTATCCCATCGATCCCCAAGTCAGGCAAAGATTCAGGGAATACAGCTCTTTATACCAGATTTGCAAAAGCAAAAAGCTGGAAGCTCCGCAGATGATGAAAGAATATAAGCATACCTGGTGGTACTACTTCCATTTTATCACTCCTAAGCCGATGGACCAGCAAGGCCATGTGATGCCTTTTATCTATTCATAATGAAACACAGGGACGGGGTGATTGTTTCATCGACGGACGAGGACTTTATCGATCCGTGCCCCGTCCATATCCACGATCTCGAACTCCAGGCCTTGCCAGCTGAATTTTTCCCCGGTATGGGGGATGTGTTCCAATAGGTCGAGGATCAAACCGCTGAGGGTATTGTAATGATATTCCTCATAGAAATCTTCCAGATGGAGGTAGTCCAGAAATTCATAAAAAGAGCATTGGCCGTCCACTAGCCATGAACCGTCTTCCCGCGCGATGATCTCGGGTTCTTCGTGGGTTTCGGTTATTTCTCCCAGGAGGACGTTTACAATATCCTTCAAGGTGACGATGCCTTGTATGCTGCCGAATTCGTCCGTTACCAGCCCATATTTGGTGTGACTGTTTTTCAGGTGGGCCAAGGCATTGTAAACACTTTGATTTTCCGGAAAATATTGGGCGGGTTGCAGGATTTCTTCTAGTTGGAAGCCCGGGGTGCCCGACTCTTTGAATAAATCTTTTAAATATACCACTCCCGCAATTTTATCGAGTTCTCCCCGGGCGACGGGATAGACATTGTAAACATGGGACTTGGCGATGCGGCAAATTTTTTCGATCGGATCGTCGAGGTTTAGCCAGATCAAATCATTCCGGTGAGTCATGATCGACCCGATCTTCCGGTCGCCCAGATTGAATACCTTTTCTACAATGTCCTGTTCTACCTCCTGGATTTCTCCGTCTTCCGTACCTTCCTGGATAATAGCCTTGATCTCTTCTTCTGTGACTTTGGTGTCCCTCGAAGAAATGCCGGTCAGTTTCACGACTGCTTTGGTGCTGGCAGAAAGGAGCCAGACAAAAGGAGAGGCGATCCGCGAGAGCAAATGCATCGGACGGGCCATGATCATGGCAATTTTTTCCGGGGCATTCATGCCCAGGTGTTTGGGGACCAATTCGCCCAATATCAAAGTCAGGTAGGTCACTATAACCACGATGATGCCGGTTGCCACGGACAGACTATGGGATTCGGCAAGGCCGAGCTGCACCAGCCAGGTGGCGAAACCCGCCGCCAGCTTATCGCCCGAATAAAGACCGGTAAGAATACCGATTAAGGTAATGCCGATTTGAATGGTCGACAAAAAACGGTCGGGCTCCTCGATCAGCTTCAAAGCGGTTTTGGCTGATTTGTTACCCTTTTTCGCTGTGGTGTCCAGCCGGCTCTTGCGCGAGGATACCATAGCTATTTCAGACATCGATAACAGGTCGTTCAGAAAGATCAATCCCAGAATAATCAGAATTTCCATAAATAAATGTTTGTTGTTGTTTCAAATATAGAATGAATTTCGGGATCCGGAGGGATCGGTTGTTGCTTTTTAAGCTTTTTTGTCGGTATTTATCAATCCAGTGGCGGAAGAGCGGGTCAGGGGAAAAAGGAACTTCCCCCGAGGGATTGGACCGGCTATGCCCTGTCTGGGTGGGCTTGATCGGGGATAAAATTCCTCTGCTCTCTGAGCCTAAATGTCCAGTTGCACAACCGTAATGCCTGCACCGCCGAGTTGCACCTGCTCGTCGGCGTAAGAGGCGACCAGCGGGTTGGTGCTAAGGTATTGTCTGAGCAGTTGGCGCAAAGCTCCGGTTCCTGTTCCGTGCAGGAGTCGGACTTCTTTGTAATCGAGCATAACGGCTTCGTCCAGAAAACCGATGACCCGCTGCAAAGCCTCGTCCCCACGCAGTCCCCTCAGGTCGATGTCCGGTTTAAAATTCATTCTTTTCTGGCTGATATTCTCCCGGATATTGGCATAGGAAGCCTGTGGCTGGGAACGGACCATTTTCTTGGCCTGGGAAGCAGACACTTTTTTGAGTTGGGATATTTTTACGTTAGTCCTCAGATTCCCCAGGGCTACCACCGCATTTTTCCCGTCCAGGCCGATGATTTCGCCGATCGCTTTGTTGGGGAGAATCACCGGGTCGCCTATGCGGAAAGCGGTTTCTTCGGCTGCCGATGGCGAGGAAGGTGTGTTGGCTCCTGCTTTGGTCGTCTTTTCTTTTTTCTTTTTTTCCCGGTTTTTCAGTTTTTCCATTTTTTTCCGGATGCGCTCTTCTTCTTCACTGCTTTCCTCCGATAGGATACGCTGTTTCTCCGTTTCCATTTGTTGCCGGATTTGCCTCGTCTTTTCTTTTTCTGCCTGATTTTCGCGTATTTCGCGTATGGTCCTCTCGATGGTTTTATTGGCTGAGTCTATGATTTCCTGAGCTTTGGCTTGTGCTTCGCGGATGATCTCTTTCCGCATGCGCGAAGCCTCGCTGAGTTCGTTGCTGTATTTTTCCACCACTTCGTCCAGGCGTTTTTCATTTTCGTGGATTTTGCGGCGTTTCTCTTCCCAATAGCGTTTGTCCCGGGCAATGTCTTTCAAATGCTTATCGTAATTGATGAGGTCTTCGCCGATTTTCGAAGCGGCATCGTCCAGAATTTCTTTGGGAAGTCCGATTTTTTTAGCAATCTCAAAGGCAAAGGAAGAGCCGGGTTTGCCGATTCTCAGTTCGAACAGAGGCGACATCCGATGGCTGTCGTAGAGCATGGCCCCGTTGGCGATTCCTGGGGTTTCGGCGGCAAAATGCTTTAGGTTGGTGTAATGGGTGGTGATGACTCCCCGGACTTCCGCTTTATTCAAGGCAGACAGTATGGCTTCGGCAATGGCCCCTCCCAGCATGGGTTCCGTACCCGTACCGAATTCATCGATCAGTATCAAAG
>CAJKZL010000343.1 GCA_905204385.1 uncultured Odoribacter sp.
AACTGTCTCTATAGGTGCTTTTTAACGGACGACCGGAACCATCGGTTCCGCTTATAAGGCGCCCCGCAGGGGTCCACTATCGTTCATCGTTCATTAAGTGTCCAAAGGTCACTCATCGTTACTTTAATTTTGAAATTTGTTCCAAAATTAAACGAACGTTTATTTTGTGTCAAAAATATATTTTATTAATGGAAATATGTTTCACTCCTGTGAAAACAATTATTTTTTCGAAAACAACGAGAATTAAGAAAAGGAAAAACAATTTTTTGCTTTATTAAGGATATATTTTGAAATATTTAACAAATTGATTATCAGTCTATCTTTATTCTTACGTGAACTTTTGTTATAAAATAAACAAAGATGATTTGGCAAGCTGACAGATTTTAGCGAATATTGTAGTTCTATGTGTACGAGTGAAAAATTCATAAACAACACCACATAAAACCAAGTATTATGCGTAAACTAACATTCATTTTGCTACTTTGTAGCCTGATTATGCAAAGTTTTGCTGATCAGCCACCTTTAAAAGGATTCAACTACGGTCCGGAACAGGCTCCGACCGGCAAGGAATGGGAATCTCCTGAAAATCTGGCTCTCAACAAAGAACAACCCCGCTCCTGGTTTTTTACATTTCAGGATGTAGAAAGCGCCCGGCAAGTATTACCGGAAAACAGCAAATACTGGATGTCGCTGAACGGGGATTGGAAATTCAACTGGGCTCCCGATCCGGATTCCCGGCCTAAAGATTTTTATAAAACGGACTATGACGTGACCCGCTGGGACAATATCCCTGTGCCCTCCAGCTGGAACATCTACGGCATCCAAAAAGACGGTTCCTTAAAATATGGAGTACCTATCTATGTCAACCAACCTGTCATTTTCATGCATAGCGTAAAAGTCGACGATTGGCGGGGAGGGGTAATGCGCACTCCCCCGACCCACTGGACCACCTATAAATACCGGAATGAGGTAGGATCCTACCGCCGTGATTTCGAGTTACCGGAAGATTGGGATGGAAGAGAAATTTTCATCAATTTCGACGGAGTAGATTCCTTCTTTTACCTATGGATCAATGGCCGGTATGTCGGTTTTTCGAAAAACTCGCGTAATGCCGCTTGTTTCAATATCACCCCTTACCTGAAAAAAGGGAAAAATACCATAGCCGCAGAAGTTTACCGCAATTCCGACGGTTCCTTTCTGGAAGCTCAGGACATGTTCCGGCTTCCGGGAATTTTCCGGACAGTTGCTCTTTATTCAACACCGAAAGTTCAAATCCGCGATTTTGTAGCAATTCCGGACCTGGACGCCACCTATACCGACGGTCTGCTGAACATCAGCGCCGATATCCGGAACTTCGGTAAAAAAACCGCCAAAGGATATAAAATCGTATACTCTCTTTATGCCAATAAATTATATTCCGATGAAAATGAACCCGTGGCCGGTGCTATCGTTACTGCCTCAGTGGATCCTGTAAATCCGGGCGAACAGCAGGAAGCAGAAAAAGTGGCTTTAAAGGTCAAGGCTCCCAACAAATGGTCGGCAGAACACCCTTATCGCTATACCTTGGTAGCGGAACTGAAAAATAACAAAAACAAAACCGTCGAAACCGTATCGTCCATAGTGGGATTTCGAAAAGTCGAAATCAAGGATACTCCCGCTTCCGGAGATGAATTCGGACTGGCAGGCCGCTATTATTATATCAACGGTAAAACAGTGAAACTCAAGGGAGTCAACCGCCACGAATCCAACCCGGCTGTCGGTCATGCCATCACACGGGATATGATGGAAAAAGAAGTGATGCTCATGAAGCAGGGCAACATCAACCATGTACGCAATTCACACTATACCACCGATCCTTACTGGTACTATCTTTGCAATAAATATGGCATCTACCTGGAAGACGAAGCCAATATAGAATCCCATGAATACTATTACGGGGATGCTTCCTTATCGCATCCCGTCGAATGGCAACCGGCACATGTCGCCCGGGTAATGGAAATGGTACACAGCAATATCAACAATCCTTCCATTGTGATCTGGTCACTGGGTAATGAAGCCGGGCCGGGTAAAAATTTCGTTGCAGCTTATGACGCACTCAAAAAGGCCGACCTCTCCCGACCGGTACAGTATGAACGCAACAACAATATCGTAGACATGGGCTCTAACCAATATCCCTCCATCGGTTGGGTAAGAGGAGCCGTTAAAGGGAAATACGATATCAAATACCCATTCCACATTTCAGAATATGCCCACTCTATGGGAAATGCAGTAGGTAATCTGATCGATTATTGGGAAGCCATGGAATCGACCAATTTCTTCTGCGGCGGCGCAATCTGGGATTGGGTCGATCAATCTATGTACAATTACGATCCTAAAACAGGCGATCGGTATCTGGCTTATGGTGGAGACTTCGGAGATACACCGAATGACGGACAATTTGTAATGAACGGTATAGTATTCGGCGATCTTGAACCCAAACCCCAGTATTATGAAGTTAAAAAGGTATATCAGAATGTCGGATTCGAGATGATAAATCCTGAAAAGGGTATTTTCGAAGTGTTCAATAAACATTACTTTAAAAATCTTTCTGATTATGATGTAAAATGGTCACTTTATGCAGACGGCCAGGAAATACAGAGTGGAACTATAACTCCCGAAGCAACTCCTGCACGTCAGAAAACCAGAATAACCGTTCCTTATTCCTTCGACCGGTTAAGCAACGACAAAGAATATTTTGTAAAAATTCAATATCTGCTTAAAAACCCTATGCCTTGGGCGAATAAAGGTTTCGTAGAAGCCGAAGAACAATTTCAATTAAAAGCCGCTACAAGCCGTCCTTTAATTAGTGAAATTGCAGCCCAATCAGCACCATTGAATTTCGTCGACACGCCTTCCCCCATCAAAACTATTAAAGGCAAAGACTTTGAAGTAAGCTTCGACACCCGGACGGGCAGCATATTCAGTCTGATATACCATGATCGGGCTATTATCGAAAAGGGAAACGGGCCGAAACTAAGTGCCTTACGTGCATTCACCAATAACGATAACTGGTTTTATTCTCAATGGTTCGACAGAGGCTTGCATAATTTAAAACACAGAGTAATCAATAGCAATATCCTGAAAAAAGACAACGGTACTATCGTTCTTGCCTTCACTGAAGAATCCCAGGCTCCTCATGCCGGAAAGATAATTGGAGTAACCAGCTCAGGAAAAAACAGCATCCAGGAACAAACAGACAAACCCTTCGGTCCCAATGACTTCAAGTTCACGACTAATCAGATATGGACTGTATATCAAGATGGTTCCATCGAACTGCAAGCGAGCATCACTTCTAACCAACCCAACTTGGTACTTCCCCGTCTGGGTTATGAGATGATGATTCCCCGGGAATACACCGACTTTACTTACTATGGCCGTGGCCCTATCGATAATTACCCGGACCGTAAGACCGGTCAGTTTATCGAACAGCATAAAAATACAGTTGCCGGTGAATTTGTTAACTTCCCCAAACCTCAGGACATGGGTAATCATGAAGATGTCCGCTGGTGTGCTTTGACCGATAAGTCAGGAGCAGGGGCCGTTTTCATCGCCACCGACCGTCTGTCGGCATCCGCCTTACCCTATTCCCCTATGGATCTTATCCTGGCCTCTCATCCTTATCAGTTGCCCAAAGCAGGAGACACCTATCTCCATTTAGATATCGCAGTTACCGGTTTAGGCGGTAATAGTTGCGGACAAGGTGGCCCGCTGGTAGAAGATCGTATTCTAGCCGATCACCATAACATGGGATTTATCATCCGGCCGGCAGGAAATAATCTGACCGAAACGGGAAATATCGCCCCAGCAGGCGAACTTCCTCTGGCAATTACCCGCAATCCGGCCGGCGTGGTCGAGCTTGTATCTGCAAAAACCGATGCCAATATATATTACTCCATTGGCAAAGGAAAAGCAAAACAGTATACAGGACCTTTCAATTTACGCGAAGGTGGTAAAATCACTGCCTGGTATAAGGAAAATCCGGACATCAAAACCAGCAGTAACTTTGAGAAACTGGAGAGCATTCAGACGGTTGTTATTTATGCCAGCAGTCAGGAATCCGGAGACGGTGACGCCTCCAATCTGACAGACGGAGATCCTAACACCATCTGGCATACGATGTATTCTGTCACCGTAGCCAAATATCCGCACTGGGTAGATTTAGACGCCGGCGAGGTGAAAACCATCAAAGGCTTCACTTATTTACCCCGCCAAAACGGAAATAACGGCAACATAAAAGACTACAGCATACAGGTGAGCATGGACGGCAAAGAATGG
>CAJKZL010000344.1 GCA_905204385.1 uncultured Odoribacter sp.
GATTCGATATATTGATTCCCAAGGACGATGCCAGGGCGACTTCCTGGAGCGAAGCCGAGCAAGAAGAGATGAAGGATGTTTTCAATGCCCAGTTGCCCAAAGAAGGAGGAATGTATATGGTGAATTTCGAAGCCCTGGGCGAAGCGGCCGATCCTGTAGTGATCACCCGTTCGGAGTTCATGAGGCGTATGAAGGCCATGGCGGCCATGAATCCCGGCATGGGCTTATACGGCGCTATGGACGACCAGTTCACGCTGGTCGTGAATACCGATCATAAGCTGGTGAAAGGCATTCTTGAAGATGAACGACAGGAAATGGGGGCACGGCTCGAACCTATCGATTTCGAGATCGGGGAAAACGAAAGAAAATGTTCGGAGATCGATGAACTGAATAAAGACAAAAAAGAAGAGGAAATTCCTCAGGTAGATAAGGACCGTAAAAAAGAATGCGGCGACAAGATCGATGAATTGAAAAAGCAAAAGCAGGAATTATTGCAGGAGTACGGCAAAAGCAACAAAATCGTGGGTCAACTGATCGACCTGGCTTTACTGGCCAATGGCTTGCTGAAAGGAGAAGCGCTGAACCGTTTCGTCAAGAGAAGCGTAGATCTGATCGAATAAGCATCCGGCCTGGAATAGAATACCTCCCGGTGTGAAAGCGGCTTGAAGAAATATCCCTTCGGGCCGCTTTTTCCGTATAACCGGCATGCAAACTTTAAAATCAAGGTAACAAATGAACTTTACAATAGCCTTTTTCGACGCCAAGCCTTACGACAGGGTTGCTTTTGATGAAGCCAACCGACGCTATGGATTCCGGATAATTTATCATGAAAGCCGTTTAAACGCTAATAGTGTGATTCTGGCCCGGGGGGCCGATGCGGTATGCCTCTTCGTTCACGACGAGGCCGATGCGGCAATTATCCGGCAAATGTCCGGCTATGGGGGGAAATTGCGGGCCCTCAGAGCGGCGGGGTACAACAATGTCGATCTGAATGCTGCACGGGGCTTGTTGCGGGTGGTGCGTGTGCCGGCTTATTCTCCCTATGCGGTGGCTGAACATACTGTGGCGCTGATGCTGGCGCTGAACCGGAACCCCCACCGGGCTTACTGGCGGACCCGCGATGGAAATTTCTCCTTGCACGGTTTGATGGGGTTCGACATGAACGGGAAAACGGCAGGCATCGTCGGAACCGGCAAGATTGCCAGAATCGTCGTCCGTATTTTGCAAGGATTCGGAATGAAGGTGCTGGCTTACGATATTTTTCCGGACGAGGAGTATGCCCGCCGGTCGCAGATCTCCTACGTGACTCTCGACGAATTGTACGAACGGGCGGACGTGATTTCCCTCCATGTCCCTTTGACCGTTGAAACCCGTCACATGATCGGCGAGGCCGCCATTGCCCGGATGAAGGAAGGAGTGGTCATCGTCAATACCAGCCGGGGAGGATTGATCGATACCTACGCCTTGATCGAAGGATTGAAAAGTAAAAAAATATAAGCGGCAGGGTTGGATGTTTACGAAGAGGAGGAAGACTATTTTTACGAAGATACTTCCGATAAAGTCATGGACGACGATGTGTTGGCCCGGCTTTTATCTTTTAATAATGTGATCGTTACCTCCCATCAGGGATTTTTTACCCGGGAAGCCGTGCGTAATATTGCAGAGACGACCTTGCAAAATATACAGGACTTTTTAGAGGGAAAGCCTTTAGTGAACGAAGTGAAATAAAAAAAGTCCGCAGAAAAATGGTATTTTATGTAAATAATTGTAATTTAGAAACCCATTTACATACAAATTGCCATGGGATATCATGTGATAACCGATCCCGAGTTGTTTCCGGTCCGTTATGCTTATGTAGAGCGAATGGAAGATTTGGCGGCAGTGGAAGGGATCAATGAAAAATCTATCATAGTCGAAGGGGCGTCCGATAATCCGCCCTGGCAAACCGGCATTGCGTCGGGCTTCCGGCAGTTGTGCCCCGGCGGGGAGCCGGTCCGTTTGCGGGCAAAAGTGATCTTTGCCAAGCTGGCCGGTGCCCGCAGATTGATGCTTGCGGACCTTTCCCGGGAAGAATACGCTTTTCAGTCGTACACCCAGAGAAGCCGTACAACCGATCGGAAAGCTGATTTTCTGATCCGCACTTACGGCAATCTGGAGGTGGAAGTAAAATGCCACACGTTTTACGGCAAGGGAGCGAAGCTTTGTTTCCGGCTTGCTGCAGCGGAGGTGGAACGGCTTTCACGTCTGGAAGAGGAAGAGGGTAGACCTGCCGTCATTGCGGTTTTTCGGCGGAAGAAAGATAAGCCGGTGGAAAAGTCGCTCAGAATGATCGACAGGAAAAGCCTGGTAGACCTTGCCCGGCAGGCAGAATGCGAAGATACCGCCGGGGGCTTGTATTATTTTATCCCGGTAAGGAAACTCAGGCCTGGTTTTGATTTGCTGAAAGACTACAACTCCACAGATGTGGAAGAAGCGGTGGACCGACTGGAAGCCGATGATCCCGACTTAAATGCTGAGACAACCGTGTCCAATGTATTGGTTGCCTTTTATAACGGTCCCGAGCATCTGGACTGGATATTGGAAAAAGGATTGTACAATCTGCGGATGGGAACCGATCGTGGGGCTTGGGACGAAGGTGGGGAGGAAAAGTCTGTTCAATATATTCTTTTGCATATGGAGGGCGAAAGGTATACCGGCAAACTGTTGAGCGTCATCGGCAAGCCGGTCGTTTATTCCAAAGAATGGCTGATTGCCAAAAAATATCCCGGCATTCCACGTCATTCCCGGTATTGGGGTTTCCGCGTGGTGCGCATGATGGGGCGGAAATTCGACCAGGAGGTATGGGATATACACAGTTTATCCGGTTTTGCTTCAGGACGCGGAGCCGCTATGCCTTTTATCGTTCCTTTAACCGAATTAATGGGGATAAGATGACCCGGGAAGAAATTTACGCATTGGCAACCGGTTACAGGCGGCATTTACACCGTTATCCTGAAGTCTCCACCCAGGAAGTGAAGACCCGGGCATTTATAGAAAGTATATTACAGGAATTTCAGATTGCTTTCCGAACCTATGGTACAGGCATCATTGCCGTCATCGGGAGCGGAGAGCCTTGCGTGGCTTTGCGGGCCGACATGGATGCCTTGCGGGTGTGCGAAAATACGGGCTTGCCTTATAGTTCCGTGCATGAAGGCATCATGCATGCCTGTGGCCACGATATGCACATTGCCATGTTGCTGGGGGCGGCACTCATCCTCAAGGCCGGCGAAGAACAGTTGCCGGGCTGCGTGAAACTGGTGTTTCAGCCCAGCGAGGAAAAGCGTCCGGGAGGAGCCCGGTTATTGTTGCCTCATTTGCTTGAACCTCCGGTGCCACAGGCTATTTTCGGCCAGCATGTCTTTCCCGGTCTCGCGGTAGGACAGATCGGTATACGTAGCGGCGCTTTCTTTTCTTCTTCGGATAATATTATTTTTGCTGTCGAAGGGAAAGGGACTCATGCCGCCATGCCCCAGCTAGGATCCGATCCGATTCTGGCAGCAGCGGCGCTGATACAATTTTACCAAACCCTGATCACCAAATTCAGAAATCCGTTGACTCCTGCTGTGCTGTCGGTGACTTCCATTCACGGGGGCAGCGCAAACAATGTCATTCCCGACCGGGTTGAAGTGCTGGGCACTGTGCGTACGCACGACAATGCCTTAAGACACCGCATTTTTGAATTGATAAACGAAAAATCCCCGGCGATATGCGAACTTTACGGATGTCGTTTTGTGCCGGATATGCCCTGGAACGGACTGCCCCCTTTGGTCAACGATCCTCTCTGGACCGACATGGTAAGGGATACGGCTTCCCGCTTGCCGTCGGTAGAGCAGGTGGTGGAATCCGAGCCTTTGACCCTGGGAGAAGATTTTGCCATTTATTTACAGGAAATACCCGGTGCTTTCTGGACGCTGGGAGTGAGATCCCCGGAGAAAACCGATATGCCGCCCTTGCATAATCCACAGATGAATCCCGACGAGCGGGCTATTCCCGTCGGGATTGAAATGCTGGTGGAATGTTGCCGGAATTTCTTCCGGAAAGTGCTGTCCGATACTTAAGGGAAAAGCTTTAACAGATCTTGGTCGGGCAGTTGCGGGCTGGTCATCGCTTTACTGGGCAGGTAGGGGAAATAAGTGATCAGCCAGAATTCCTCGGTATATATCGTTGCGGCCACCGCCATGGATATAGTCGGTGAATGCAGGCATTTGGAAATGCGGCATGACAAAGAAAATGCCGATAGCCAAAGCAGCGATCGTTCCGATTTTCAGGATGGTG
>CAJKZL010000345.1 GCA_905204385.1 uncultured Odoribacter sp.
ACTCCTAATCGTTGTGTAGTAAGGTTCGACAAATCCCCCAACAACTTATAGCGTATCCGTCATAATCGGAGGAACAAGGCATATCGGTATTAAAAAAACAGCGCATGAGATCAGTTTTAAGGAATATCGTGATATTGGCGGTCTTACTGTCCGTTTATCTGCATTCGACTGCCCAGCAAACTTCTACAGGTTTGGAGGATAAACTGCTTCTGACCATCGGCCGGGTTACCGAAGAGGGCTTCCTGATTTGTAATGAAGAAGGGACTAATTTTACGGCGAATGCCAATAATAATACCACGTATAAAGGGTTTCAGGATGGGACGTATGAAATTAATCAGGGGGACGGAAAGGTATTTTCCGGATTATTTCTGAACAAGGATTTTCCTTATCCGGTGGTTTACACTAAACCGGGGACATATACCCTGGAATTTTCGGTCTTAACGACTGCTGGGGTAAAAGTGACCCGTACTTATACCGTCAAGGCTTTGGGACGGCCCAAAATCAATCTCAAAAAAACTACGGAGGCAACCCAATGTATAGGAAATGAAATCGAGTATTTGATAGATGTTTATCATCAGAATACCGAAGGAACGAAATATACGCTGGATTTTGACGATGGTACGGAAGTCCGTTATCTTAGGAATCGAGATCTGGCAAATTCTAAAGGTCTTGTCCGTCACGTTTTCGATCATTCTTATTGTGATGAATTGCACGAGGGGTCTTCGCACGAGGCATTTGTAATTACTTTGACGGCGATCAACGAATGTAATTTTTCACCGGAAAAAACAACTTTGAATGAACATGTCGCCGAGCCTATCCGGGCCGGCTTTACCTTTGACAATCCTACCGACATAGCCTGTACCTTTCAGAAGTTGAGGTTGGTGAATACGACGACAGGCGGAAGGGGGTCGGATTGTACTACGGGTGAAATCCGGTATACCTGGGATTTAGGGAATGGTGAGATTTACCGCAATCCTAATCCGGAAATCAGCTATGAGGAAGCGAAAGAAAAAGGATATGTGATCCGTTTAATTGCTTCCAATAACTTTTCCTGCGCCACCGATACGGCTTACGAATCGGTAGTCGTGGTGGATCGGGTAGTCGCGGATTTCGAGATTCGGACAGACAGTTTGTGCAGTGGGGAAACGTTGCGGTTTGTCAATAAGTCGACGGGAGGCGGATCGATGTTTTATCAATGGAAAATTGTCCCGCTCGATGGCCGTCCGATGCCCCGGATTATTAACGGCAATTATAACACGGTCCATCCTCAGATATTATTCGACCATTGGGGTAAGTATAAAATAGAACTGACGGTTTCTAACGGTTGTTCTTTCGATACCAAGGAAACCATTATTGTGGTCGGGCAAGATCCGGAAATTCGCCGTTTTGACATTCCGTCTTCTATTTGTCCTTCGCGCCTGGATCTTTCGGAGTGGGTTTCGGTAAACTGGAACGGAAACGAGCAAAAGCCTCGTTGGACCATTGCCCTTGAAGGCGCAGAGCCTAATACAGGATTTACTACTTTGCCCGATGCGGGCTTGACATCGACCTATCCGGTTATCGATTTTCATACCCCGGGGATATATACCCTGACCTTGGAATTGCCAGGGGGAAAGTGTGGGGGGGACAAACTGAAGGAATCCAAACGGATGATTGTATACGATCCGGACATACTGACCGATATCGGGACATCGGATTTGGACATTTGCGAGGGAGGGGTAGTCAGCTTTGAAAACCATTCGAAAGGAAAGGGATTAAGGTATGAATGGAAAGTCTTTCCTGCTTCTTCGGTCGAGTTTGCAAATGGTTCCCGATATACCGATGCAAGCCCTATGTTGCAATTCAATAAATATGGCGATTATCAGGTGAGCCTGAAGATTTTGGCTGAAGGGGGATGCGGTAGGGTCGATACTACTTTCCAGGTGCATGTCAGAAAAGAGCCTGCCCTTTTTTATTTTGATTTGCCGTCGGCGATTTGCCCGGATGAGGTCATCGATTTCAGGGAAAAAATTATTTATCGGTTTTATAATAATGAAGAAAAAGCTCGATGGACCATCACGCCCTTGAGCGGTCTGGAATTTCTGGACGGCACGGACGTAAACTCTCTCTATCCTAAAATACGTTTTGTGTCGCCCTCGACCGATTATACTTTTACGGTGAAGCTAGAAAACCAGGGGTGTGACATGAAGGGAGTTTCCCAGGAAGAAACGAGGAAATTGTATGTGAGGGCTTCGGCGATGACTATGAGTGCTTTTGCTACGGATACTTTGATTTGTGAAGGTGAAAAAATCGATTTTTCCATGCGTTCCAGTTACGAGGAGGGTGATCTTTTGCTCTATAATTGGAGCGTGACCCCTACCGATGGAAGCTATGATTTCAGTGTCGTAGGAAATCAGGCGGCTGTGTCCAGTATTGTTTTTAACCATTGGGGGATCTATCAGGTGAAAGGAGAAACCCGGGGATTTTGCGGCACTTTGGATACTACCATCACGGTAAGGATAAAAAAAGATCCTGAGGTCACCCTGAGGGATACAAGCGGCATTTGTCCCGGTGTGATGGACATGTCGGATTATGTCGGTTATCGATGGAATGGAAATAAGCAACAGGTTGTCTGGAAGGTGATCCCGGCGACGAACGATACTCCCGGCGATGGGTTTGAATTTGTAGAGGGGAATGAAACTTCGTTATTCCCGAAAATACATTTCAAATCGGGAGGACTGTATGAGCTTAGAGTGAAGTTGAATGGTGTGGATTGTGGCGGGGAGAAGCTGGAGGCCATCCGGCAGTATCAGGTTTATGATACCACTCTGGTGGTGGACATGGGGCCTGATCGAACGGATATCTGTGAAGGGGAGAAAGTCCGGTTTCGTAATATGAATCAGGGTGTGGGGCTCACCTATCGCTGGGATATTTCCGGACCGGAAGGGGGGTATGTTTTTCAGGAGGGCACCGATGAGCGGAGCGCTGCACCCGTATTGCTGTTTACCAGATATGGAGAATATGATTTGACAGTGAATATCGATGGAATTTGTAATGCCAAACAACGTTCTTATCACATCTCTGTAAGAGGGATTCCGGAAATCCTTTTAGATAGCCGGATTCCTAAAATATGTGCCGGGGCGGAGGCTGTGGATCTGAAAAATTATCTGGTATATGTGGATCTGAAAAATTGCGACGTCGTTCCCCGGTGGACTATTTCGCCCTCCAGCGGTTATACTTATGTCGAAGGATATGGAGCCGATTCGGATTTTCCCCGGATACTGTTCGGAGAAAGTGGAAATTATACGGTGACCCTGGAGACGAAGCCTCAGTGTGGTGGCACCTTGACATATACAACGAAAATCGATGTCATCAAAAATGAAATCGTTCCGGTTTTCGATCTTCCGGAGGAAGGATGCGTTCCTTTGCAAGTGCATTTGGAAAATAAGTCGGAAGGCGATTCGCTGAGTTATACCTGGTCGGTGGCTGCCCGGACTTCCTCGGGTGGGGGATGGAGTTTTGAGGAACCGGACGATGAACATAATATCGATCCCCGTCTGGATCTTCAGGAACAAGGAAATTATGATATTTCCCTGGCCGTGACGAATATTTGCGGAACAAAAACAGTGACGAAATCTATCCGTACCTATGCAGTACCTACGTTGCATGTAGGGGATATTGCCGGAGTATGTGAAAACTTTGAATTGGCTATGTCGGATACGGTGAAAGTGGAAGAAAATAACGATCCCTTGCGTAAAGCTCTCTGGACTATCACTCCGGAGGCCCGTTTTAAGGAGGGATATTCCCGGGAATCTTTATTCCCGGAATTGACTTTCGATCATGGCACTTATCATATCCGGGCAGAACTGTGGAACGGATGTCCTGAACCCGGAATCGGGGAGTTCGACGTCGTAGTGGATGAGTTTATTCCTGTACCGCCTATTCCGAACGATACGCTTTGTCATCTGGAACCCGCGTTAGCCTTGACCGCTTTGCCCCAGGGTGGCATATGGCAATTAGCCGGAGCGGAAGATCTCCTGAAAGAGAAAAGTGGGAAAATGGTATTCGATCCTCTTCGTGCCGGCGAATATGAATTGGTTTATCGTTTTACGAATGGAAGCTGTGTGGCGACGAATACCAAGAAGATTAAAGTGCACGCCTTGCCTGTAGTGGAAGCCGGAGAGAATACAGGAATGTGTCTGAATCACGATCCCAGGATATTGAAGGGCTTACCTGAAGGAGGATGGTGGGAAGGTCCTGGAATAGCTTCCCCGGTTATCACTCACCAACGGCAGGGCGTTGTGCGGTTGATGTAATACAACAGTGGCGAGC
>CAJKZL010000346.1 GCA_905204385.1 uncultured Odoribacter sp.
GGCTTCCAGCAGGGCCTCACGATCCTTCTCGGTTTTGATGGCCGGATTCCATTTGATAAAATTGCCTTTTGTAAGATAGGCTTCGTCATTGAACCAAAGATGATGAACGCAGGCTTCTCCGGTGATTTTTTTATGACGGCGCTCTCCTTTATCCAGGAGGACAATTTCGTCCGCAGTACTCAAATGGAGGATATGCAAGCGACTTCCGTATTTGCGGGCCAGAGTGGCAGCCAGGGAAGAACTCTTCAGGCAAGCCTCGCGGCTGCGGATCGACGGATGATACCGGGGAGGAATATCGTCTCCATATATTTCTTTGTAATGCGATAAATTGGCATCGATGGTCGGTGTGTCTTCACAATGAGTAGCGATTAATAAAGGAGATTCTGCAAATAACCGTTCCAGCGCAGGGATACTGTCTATCAGCATATTTCCTGTCGATGATCCCATAAAAGCCTTGATCCCGCAAGTGGTCCGGGGATCTGCACGTTTGATTTCGGCGATATTGTCCGTCGTGGCTCCCAGATAAAAAGAATAATTGATCAGGGAAGAAGAGGCTGCAATTTCTTGTTTTTGCTCCAATAAGGAAAGAGTGGTCGTCGGCGGTACGACGTTGGGCATATCCATAAAGGAGGTGACTCCTCCCGCTGCTGCCGCCCGGCTTCCTTCCGCAATATTGCCTTTGTGTGTCAGTCCGGGTTCCCGGAAATGGACTTGATCGTCTATCACTCCCGGAAGGACATAACAGCCCGCAGCATCGATCACCTCCGCCCCTTCCCGCTCTTCTTCCGGAATATAGGCAGCGATGCGGACGATACGGTCATTTTCAATCAATATCTCGGATGAATACTGCTTTCCCTCATTAATAATTCTTCCTCCCTTTATAATCTTTTTCATACTTTCCTGCTTATTTTGCTACCTCCTGCTTCCCCTGTCCCTTTTTCTTCCCCCCTTTCTCTAATCTCTCCTCTCCCTCCTCCCTCCTCCCTCATCTCTAATCTTTCATCTCTAATCTTTAAACTTTTATCTTTCAACTCTAAACCCTAAGCCTCTCTCCCCCTTATCCTCCCCATCAGTGCCCTGAATTTCATGGTGATCACCCCGAAAATGGCTTCCTTGATAATGCCTTTGCTCATTTTAGAGGTGCCCAGGGTTCGGTCGGTAAAAATGATAGGCACTTCTTCCAGTTGAAAACCCAATGTTTGGGCGGTGAATTTCATTTCGATCTGGAAGGCATATCCTTTAAAGCGGATATGATCCAGGTCGATGGTTTCCAATACCTGGCGGGAGTAACAGACGAATCCTGCCGTGGCGTCGTGTACTTTCATTCCGGTGATGATCCGCACATATTTGGAGGCGAAATAGGATAATAACACTCTGCTCATGGGCCAATTTACGACGTTCACTCCGGTGACGTAGCGCGATCCTATGGATACGTCCGCACCGTTGACACAAGAATTGTACAAACGGACCAGATCTTTCGGATTGTGAGAAAAATCGGCGTCCATCTCGAAAATATAGCGGTATCCTTGTTCCAAAGCCCATTTAAATCCCGTGATATAAGCCGTACCCAAACCTAATTTTCCTTTACGTTCGATCATATAAAGATTGGGAAATTCTTGCTGTAAATTTTTTACAATGCCGGCGGTTCCGTCGGGAGAATTGTCTTCGATGATCAGCACATCGAAATGAGGTTCCAAAGAAAAAACGCAACGGATAATGTTTTCAGCATTTTCTTTTTCATTGTAGGTTGGAATTATGACTAATCTTTCCTTCACGGTTATACAATTATAGGTATTCTACTACTCGTTCGAGTTTGTTGCCTCTGGAACCTTTGATCAGGATAAAGGCATTTTCCAAACGATGGGTCCGCAACTCTGAAATAAATGTTTCGGTATCCGGAAACCAAGCGATAAAGTTACATTTATCGAAGCAATGTTCAAAATTATTTCCGATCAGAAATACTCGATCGAAACGGCCTTCCGCGGCCAGGCGGACAATTTCCCGATGGGCGTCGGAAGTGGCTTGTCCCAGTTCCAGCATTTCTCCGAGTATTAAAACTTTATGGTGACCCGGCATTTCTGTGAAATTGTCGATGGCTACCCGCATGCTGCTCGGGTTGGCATTGTAGGCATCCAGAATCACGGTATTGGTTTGCGTTTTGAGTAGTTGGGAACGAAGATTGGAAGGCCGGTAGCCTTCGATGGCTTCCTGAATTTTCAAGGGGTCCATTCCGAAGTGCAGGCCCAGGGCGGTGGCTGCCATGGCATTTTCGAAATTGTATTTTCCCACCAAATGGGTTTTTACGTACAACTGGCCTTTAGGCAATAGGAGAGAAAAAACCAGATAAGGGACCGTTTGTTTGATTTCTCCCCGGATAAAGTCACCGTTTATGCCATACGTCGACCGCTTATGTCCTTCGCTGAGTTGCAGCAAGAGGGGATCGCCGACATTGACGAATACTTATCCGATTTTATGGAAAACATGCTCTAATAACGCTTTTTTTGACAGGATAATGTTCACATAACTTCCGAACCCTTCGAGATGAGCCTGGCCGATATTGGTGACGATTCCCAGATCCGGGTCGGCAATATCGCATAAGGTTTGGATTTCGCCCGGATGGTTTGCTCCCATCTCGACAATTCCGAACTCTGTCGATTCATCCATTCTCAATAAGGTGAGCGGAACGCCGATATGGTTATTGAGATTGCCTTCCGTCGCTACGGTATTGAATTTCCGGGATATCACCGCATGGCATAATTCCTTGGTGGTTGTTTTCCCATTTGTGCCGGTAATTCCCAGAATAGGAATACCTAGTTGCTTGCGGTGGAAGTGGGCCAACTGCTGTAAAAACAGCAAACTGTCGTCGACCAACTCGCATCCTGGGGTCTGATATTCGGGGTTGTCGATTACGGCCAGGAAAGCTCCTTGCTGTAGTGCAGAAGCAGCATATCGATTTCCGTCGAAATGTTCTCCCTTGAGGGCTATAAAAATATCTCCCGGCAAAATATGCCGGGAGTCTGTCGTTACCCGGTGGCCCCGGATGGAATGATAGATCTCGTCGATGTTTTTCATCGTATTGTCATTTTCTGTCTACTTTATTGCCTTTGCCTCCGGTGGCGTTACCGACATGGCTCATGGCGCAACGGAATCCGATGTCGTTGCTGGACCGTTTTTGATTCATATACCGGCGTGTTCCGGGATTCAACCAATAGGCCTTGTCTTTCCACGAGCCTCCCTTGTAGACTCTGGATTCGTCATCGACCATGGTGGTAAATTCACCTTTCCCGTCGTTATAGTACATCTCTTTTGTGCCTTTATCGTTTTCTGCGGATTTCCAGTCTACGTCCGTGGATATTCTTGACTTCAGGTCACCGTCTTTATAATTCCGGTTGTCGGCGGTGCGGTAGTTTTCGCGGTTTGCTAACTCCGTGTCTTTGAGTTTCCGGTAGCGGATGTGTCCCAGACTGTCTTTTTCGGCTATGCTTCCGTCCTCATTCCGTTCTTCAGTCTGGAAGACGTTGCCCCGATAGGGATTGAATTCTGCCATATCCTGGAAGGAAAGCGTCCGGTATACATCGTCCACCCATTCGTTAACATTTCCAGCCATGTCATATAAGCCGAAGTCGTTGGGCCAGAAGGATTTCACCGGGGCGGTGTAGTCCCATCCGTCGTTTGCCGATCCGGCAACGCCCATGTAGTCGCCTTTTCCCCGGCTAAAATTGGCCATCATCCGGCCCCTGTGCTTTTTTTCGGCATATCTCACCCATGTCCCATCCCAGGGGTAAATGCGGGAGTTGGACATTCTCTCGTCTACGGTATTGCCGATAAGCCCGTAAGCGGCATATTCCCATTCGGCTTCGGTCGGCAGCCGGTATTCCGGCAGCAGCAGCCCATCTTCCCATTTCACGGGCCGTCTTTCTTTGCCCATGCCTTTGTAGTTGTTTTTAACCGTTCCGGTATATTGACCGTTGATATAGGCGGCCGTGTTGAAGTTGTTTTCGTCTTTCTGATTTTCAGGATCGTGGGCCAGAATTTTTTTGTCGATCAGGATTTGTTCGTTTACCCGGTCGGTACGCCAAACACAGTATTCTTTGGCCTGTTCCCAACTGACTCCGACAACCGGATATTCTGCATAAGCCGGAACACGAAGGTAATTGGTGACCATCGGTTCGTTGAACCCCAGGGGATCCCGCCATACCAGGGTGGCCGGAAGAGCCCTTTTGTAGATTTCAGGACAGCTGACATATACCCGGGCCAACCAATTGAGGTATTCCAGCCAGTCGATATTGCGGACTTCG
>CAJKZL010000347.1 GCA_905204385.1 uncultured Odoribacter sp.
GGTTTCTACGGCCTGGCGGACGGCCGGGGTATATGCTTTGGTAATTCCCTGGTAGCGTTGGCAATGATCGTCGGCACAAACGTCGAAATGAGCATGGTCTTCGCGGTCGTACCACCGGATATAAGATCCGGAAGTGTGTTGGCAACTGGGATAACCGGGCTCTGTGGACCGGGCTTTGTTTTTTTGCGCCAATAGCCAGCTCCGGGAGATGACGGCATGTGCTTTCAGAAATTCGAGGGAGGAAGTGGCGCTCATTTCCGAAGAGATAACACTGATCAGATATTCTTCCAACGGGAGGATGTTGACGGCCGTTAAGTGGGCTCCTTCGTCTATGATTCTTAATTGTCCCTTGAATTTTTGAGTTTCTTTGCGTTCCCAGTGGAATTGAATCCCTATGACGACCTCCGTCAGGTCAAAGTCGGAATGTTCCTCGTTTTCGGGGTATAAATTCAGGGGCAATACAATTTCCTGCATCCCGTCGGGACCTGTCGAAATGTACTGGCAGCCTTCGCGGCGGATATGATAGTCGCCGGGTTGCCAAGTCTGTTTTTCACTCCGGTAGACCGTGTTCAAACGGAAACGGATATCTTCTGAAAACAGAATACCGACTTCAATGTGAGGAATTTCTTCAGGCCGTTTCATAAGGAGATGGTTTTAATGCTTTCCAATATACGGTTCCAGCTATTGTCTTCGGGGGTAACCTGGCTGAAAAGATCGGTTAACAATTCTGCCGAATACCGGTCGAAATCGGTCCTGCGGGGAGAGACGATAACGCCGCCCATATCGACGCAACCGGGACTGAAAAGGATTTTTCCGTCTCCTTCGGCATAAAATTGCCAGGGACGCAATGCCCGGCGGGGAAACAAACAGGCTTTCCAGCAATGATTTTCGGTCCAGACCACTATGTTGAGCATGGGTTCGGTTTCGTAGGGGATAATATCGCCTATTAGGGTCCTGATGTGTTCGAATAGAAGGGTGAGAAGGGAAGGTGTAGAACTTTCCAGAATCAGCACTTTTCTCAGATAAGGTTCCAGACAGGATACCGAATACTGCTCGGTGTGAATCACCATTTTCCGTATTGTATTTCGGTAGATATCCTTTTCGATGGACAGGAAATGCCGGGGAACCAACTGAAAGTGGAAATGATCAGGGGCTGAAGCTCCGCAAGCCGGACCGTTGTAAAAAGCCGTCCATTCCGGAAAAGCGGAGGTCAGTTCCAACAAATCTTCAAACCGGTCATCGATCCGCTGGGGAATATGTGTGTCGGAAGAAACCACAAAATGCCTGGGAAAGATGGGATAGGGATTGAGATAGATATGATACCGGTCATCATAGGGTATGCCTTGCTGTTGGGCAGGCAGGTTTTCGCGGCATAAGAAACATTTTCGTTGTTGCAGAGAGTCCGGGTCTATTTTGGCATTCGTGGAGGTGATCCTGGCCGGATTGTACTGCAAGGTGATGTCGAAAGATCCGAAAGGAATAATCCGGTACACCGCACGTTGTAAGCCGGCGTAATTTTGAGCGGCGAGGTCGAATTCCTTTAGTTGGGAATAATATAACTCGATAAGGGCTTCATTTTTCATAGTTATTCCGATTTTTCTCCATACGGGCATATAATTCCAATGTCCGTATTTTGTCTTTATAAGCATTATAGGCATTCAATTGGCATATGTCCAGGGCTGCGTCCGAATTTCCTGCCCAGCGGCGGCAGAGGTATAACGGAGAATATATTCTGCCGATGGCATATTCCCTGCAAATGGCCAGGCTGACGGCATAATCTTCTCCATAGCTGACATTTGGGAATTTTATCGAACGGATTACGGGAGTAAAAAAAGCCCTGGGGGCGCCCAGACCGTTTATCCTGAGAGCATTGTTCCGGCCATTGTCGGGAGTCCATTCCTGATGGCTGATGAGGCCCGGAGGGACCTCTTCCAGTTGGAAATCCACCATCCGGTAGCTCCCGATCACCATGGCGCAATGTTGTTGGTAAAAAGCGTCGACGATTTGCTGAAGGACGTGTTCATTGTCGTACAGGTCATCACTATCGAGCTGTATGGCAAACTTCCCGCAAGCCCGGTGCATGATGGCTTCGTTCCAGCATCCTCCTATGCCCAGGGAAGATTCGCCAGGCTGTAAATGTATAAGGGAAGGATGTTGCGCTACCAATTCCTCGATACAAGTAGTGGTCCCGTCCGTGGAATGATTGTCGATGACAATAACATTATAAGGAAAATTTGTTTTTTGGCTGAGAGCCGAGCGGATGGCATCGGCGATGGTTTTCACCCGGTTTTTGACCGGAATGATCACAGAGGCTTCTATGGCAAAAGGGATGGCATCCAATTCGACGTTCCGAAATACCGGCGATAGCCACGCACCAATGGCTTGCAGGTGTGCAGTGCAGGCTTTCTCCATTTCCAGTTGCGCTTGCCGGTTACAGGGATTCACATAATCGAATTGCTTTTCTCCGGACAAGCGAAAATCCGTCTTATCGACGGTATAAAGCATTTCCGGTAAATGCAGGACAAGCCCCAGACGCGATAGTCTCAGCCTTAAGTCGTAAAGGGCTGCGTATTCGTAGACGCAATCCATGGAAGCTACCGCTTTACGGAAGGCATCGGTGCGGAAAAGTAATACGGGACCGAAATCAAAATCGTCCCGTAGGCTTCCGGGTTGATAGTCCACGGTGGGATGAGGAAGAATTTTGCCCGATTTGATTTCCGAAAAATCCGAATAGGCCATAACTGCTTGGCTTAGTTCTGCAGCCTGAAGCAGACGTTCCGTAGCATAAGGGGTAAATTGACACAGTGAATTTCCTAAATAGAGGAGGATATATTTCTCCTCGGTCTCTTCTGCCATTTGCCGGAGCAAATGCGTGTCCGGAAACCGGGGTAAAATAGTTTGGCGTTCCGGTAGTGTTTCGACTATTAAATGATTGTCGAACAAGTAGATATGATAAGAATGCATAGGTCCCTAATTTTTTTCTCCAAAACTATAAAAAATTAGAAATCAATGCTAATTTTGAATATCTTTGTCTGCTAAAACTGCAAGATATGTTTTCTACCCGGAAAATGTTTATAAAAATTCTTTTTTGCAGCCTGTTGGGGGTACTTCTCTTGAAAAACGCCAATGGACAAGATGCCCGTGAAAATAGTCCGATTCTGATCATTAGTTCCTATAATCCCGAAACTTCTCAGACCTCAAGCAATATATCCGAATTTTTGGACGAATATAAACTATTGGGCGGAGTTTCCCCTGTCATCATCGAGAATATGAATTGCAAAAGTTTTTCCGAATCTTTGAGATGGGAAGGACAGATGCATAGCATTCTCGAAAAATATCAGGGAAGTAAAGCTCCGAATATGATCATGCTTTTAGGACAGGAGGCGTGGACTTCCTATCTTTCGCAGAATGATGTACTTCAAAGAGATATTCCCATACTGTGTGGCATGGTAAGCCGGAATGCCGTCTTGTTGCCTGATGAAGAGGTGGATTTGGAGGACTGGGAACCTGAAAGTACGGATTTGAAAGAAGTGTTCGGGGGAAAGATTCAGATCTCGGGGTTCGTCTACGATTATGACATTACAGAAAATGTGAATTTAATTAAGCGTTTGTTCCCCAAAACTCAGCATATTGCTTTTATTTCGGACAATAGTTACGGAGGTGTTTCCATGCAGGCTTGGGTCAAAAACGAGATGAAAAAATTTCCGGATCTGGACCTGATTTTATTGGATGGACGCAAGCATACCATTTATACCATTGTGGATCAGATCGCTATGTTGCCTGAAAATACCGCCATTCTGGTGGGTACCTGGCGGGTGGATAAAAACGAAGGGTATTTTATGCGGAATGCCACTTATTCGATGATGAGCGCCAATCCGCATGTACCGGCTTTTTCTCTCGCTTCCCTGGGATTGGGCCATTGGGTGGTCGGAGGGTATATTCCGCAATACCGGAGCATCGGAAAAGATTTGGCCCACAGAGCCTTGAATATTCAAAAGAAAAAGCAGAAGACAAGTGATCTGGAAGTGATTCCTAATGGCTATACTTTTGATAATAAGCAATTGATCGCTTTTGATATAGACGAAAAAATACTTCCGTCAAAGGCTTTGATTCTGAATAAGGAACTGACTTTTTTCGAGAAATATCGGTATCAGATCTGGGGGGTATCCATTGCTTTCGGCTTGCTGCTGATAGGTTTCGTAATGACGTTTTATTACTTCCTCCGGACCAAGCGGTTGAAAGACGAGTTGTTGGTATCGGAGGTGGATTTGGTGGCGGCCAAAGAGAGGGCG
>CAJKZL010000348.1 GCA_905204385.1 uncultured Odoribacter sp.
ATGAGTTTTTTTGTCGCTAAAAATATTATTAAAAATTATGCCAATCACCGGGCTTTGGACGATGTATCTATCGAAATCCCGGAAGGAGCTATTTATGGATTGTTAGGCCCCAACGGAGCCGGAAAGACTTCTCTGATCCGAATTATAAACCAGATTACAGGACCGGATTCGGGTGAACTTTATTTTAAAGACCATAAACTGGAACCTGCCGACATGAACCGCATCGGTTATCTGCCTGAAGAAAGAGGCCTCTATAAAAAGATGAAAGTCGGTGAACAGGCCGTTTATCTGGCTCGTCTGAAAGGAGTGAGCCGTCATGACGCGATTCAACAATTGAAAGCCTGGTTCGAGAAATTCGGAATCGAGGCCTGGTGGGATCGGAAAGTAGAAGAATTATCCAAAGGAATGGCCCAAAAGGTGCAATTCATCACCACCGTCCTGCACGAACCGGAAATGCTGATTTTCGACGAACCTTTCAGCGGTTTCGACCCCATCAATGTGGAATTGTTAAAAAAGGAAATCCTGGAACTCCGGAAAAAAGGTACTACCATTATTTTTTCTACCCATAATATGGCTTCGGTAGAGGAAATATGCAGCCATATTGCCTTAATCGATAAGTCTAAAAAAATTATCGAAGGCCCGATCAACCAAATTCGGAATAAATATGCAAACAATACCTACCGGCTGGTGTGTCGGTATGAGGCAGGATTTCATATTCAGGAAGCCATCGGAAAGGAATATGAAATATTATCCGAAAAAATGGAAGATGGACAGCACGAAATCATCCTGCAACGACTGGAAACCTGCCCGACAAATACGCTTTTGAGACGATTACTGGACAAAATAGACATCATTTCCTATCAGAAGATCATTCCCGGGATGAACGATATTTTCATTAAATTGGTAAAAAACGGGAACGACTGACAATGCCGGCCGATATACCGGATCGAAAAATGGTGAACTCAATTCAAAACCCAGATTAGTAGTTATTGAAACATGAATAAAACGCTTATTATCATCGGACGCGAATTTACAACCCGCGTAAGGAAAAAAAGTTTTCTGATCCTCACCCTGACTGTGCCTATTTTATTGGCAGCATTCTATGCTTTTCTGATGTGGATGTTGCTGAAGGACGACACCCAGGAAAGAAAAATTGCCGTGGTGAACCAATCCGCTATCGAAGAACCCTTGACGAAAGTGAATAATAACACTTTCGAATATACGAATACGGATATCACCGAAGCCGACGCTCCGTCTTTTCTGCAAACCAATAACTATTATGCCATCATCTGGATTCCCGAAAATGTAATGGATAATCCGGATATCCCGGTGTATTCGTTTTCACAGCTTCCCATGGAGTTAAAAAATGAGATCGCTGCACAAATCCGGAAAAAAATCGAAGATATTAAAAAAGCAGCCGTAATCGCAGAATCCCGCATTCCGGATCTGGACGAAAAACTGGCCGCCACTCAAACGCCGGTACTCGTTCGCACGCTAAAAGTTTCTGCCGATACCGGAGAAGCACGGGAAAGTTCCTCGGAGATCGCCTCGGCATTGGGCCTGATTGCAGGAATGGTTATTTATTTCTTCATCTTTATGTACGCCTCGCAAGTCATGAAGGGGGTGATAGAAGAGAAAACCAACCGGATCATCGAAGTGTTGGTTTCCTCCGTCAAACCGTTTCAGTTTTTGCTGGGAAAGATTATCGGCGTCGCAACCGTCGGACTGGTACAATTCCTGATCTGGGTAGCCTTCGGTATCATTCTGATCATCGCCATGCAGGCTTTCTTCTTACCGAACCTCGACCTGGAAGCATTGCGGAATGCCGGAAATATGGCCAGCGGTATGACTGAAATTGCAGGCAATAATCAATTGAATCCCGAGCAACTGCAGCTTATTCAAAAGATTGCCCTGACGATAGACCCGGTCTTTATCTTTAAATTTCTGGGTGCATTTCTATTCTATTTTATCGGTGGCTATCTGCTCTATGCCTCCCTCTTTGCCGCCATCGGGGCCGCCGTGGACAATGAAACCGATTCCCAACAGTTTCTCACTCCCCTGTCGATCATTCTCGTCGTGGGTTTGTACATCGGATTTGCTGCAATGAAAAGCCCCGAATCCCCACTGGTGTTCTGGAGCTCGCTGATCCCTTTTACTTCTCCGATCGTCATGCTCGTCCGCATTCCTTTCGGAGTCCCCGGCTGGGAGTTGATCTGTTCCATGCTGCTGCTCATCGCTTCCTTCATTTTCTTTACCTGGCTATCCGGAAGAATCTACCGCATCGGCATCCTCATGTACGGTAAAAAAGTAACCTGGAAAGAACTCTACAAATGGCTGAAATACTAATTTCAACCAAGGGGACGGTTCCTTTGGTCGATGCAATCAAAAATCACCCAAAGGAACCGTCCCCTTGATTGGGAAGAAAATCATTTTGTTATTTACATACTTTTTCTTAAATTTGGTATGTGTAAATCCTTTTCCATATGCCAAGGCAGTCGCGTCACCGGTCAACAACGGATGTCTATCATGTTATCCTACGTGGCATCAATAGAATGGACATTTTTTGTGATGTCGCCGACCGCCAAATTTTCCTTCATTATTTAAAGTCTCAGATATCCGAAAATTTCGAGGTATATGGTTATTGTCTGATGACCAATCACATCCATATGATCGTAAAAAGCGACACACTGAGTAAAAGTATTCATGATTTGGCGACAGTATATGCCATGTGGTTTAATAAAAAATATAAACGGATCGGTTCGCTTTTTCAGGATCGTTTCAGAAGTGAAAATATCGAAACGGAAAATTACTTCATTTGTTGTTTACGTTATATTCTGCGTAATCCGGTAAAAGCCGGAATTTGCCATCAGGTAGCCTCTTACCCCTGGAGCAGTTATTCTGCCTATTTCTCCTTATCGGAAACTTTCGTGAGTACTCATTTTCTCTCTTTATTTTTTGATTCTCATGAAAACTTCGAAGCTTTTGTCTGCCAGGACAACGACGAAATATACATGGATATCGACAAACCGACAGATGAGGAGATTCAACGACTCATCGACGAAAAACTCGGAGAAAAAAAATTTGCCGAATTAACATTAACCGAAAAAAAGCAATTACTGAAAGAGATTAAGTATTCTGTTAAAGCCGGCTTAAGACAATTAGCTCGAATAACAAACATCCCCTACTATACTATCCGAAAATTATAGCAAACAGGTGCAAATCAACCAAAGGAACCGTCCCCTTGATTGTTAAGGTAATTTTCCTATGAGCAAAAGGGGATTGTCGTCTTCGGACAGATCTTTAAAGGAATCATAAACAGGAAGGTCGGAATGTTCTGCCCACTTGCAGAAATCCAAGGCACTGATGATTTGACTGACGTATTTTTCGGAAAAATTCAAGCTGATGTCTTCCAAGGTATGCCGGAGTTCATCTATATGGATTCCCTTAATCTTTCTCATTTCATCGTCTTTCAAAGAAATATCATACAGAACGGGGTCCATGGCATAAGTCATGACAAACTTCCCGGGGCCGGCTTCCATATATTTCAGAAATTGCACCTCGGCCAGAATACGTTCCTCATTTTCATAATATACGTGAATAGCAGACCCCTGGCTTCCATAATTCCCTCAGGTCAAAGCTTTCAAACCGGAGAAATAAAACAAGGGAATTTTCTCCCCGTTTTTCCACTCATAAAGCGTGTCCGCTCTATACCCCATATAATAGCAAGAATTTCCCCTGACTCTTAGATAAGGATCGTTCTGATACATCCCGAAAGCTTGTTCCCCGGAAGGAATGCCAGCCATAAAGCGCCCGGCATCAGACAACTTACTCAAAATGTACTCCGACTTCCTTCCTCCACTGACCCCATACAAAACCGAATCGTTTGCCAGGCATATTTCCCAGAAATTCACTGTAGGAATTTCAATAGACGGCAAAAAACAACCGGTACTTAAATCGACAACAACGAGCGAATGATCTTTCCCGTAATCATAAAAATACAGCCGATTCCGCTTTTCATCCACCGTCAGGCAGGAAATATGCTGATATTCCCCTGGCCCCCTGCCGCTCCCGCACAATTTTCTTATATGTTTACCTTCGGCGGAAAATAAATGTATCTCCTCATTTCCCCAGGTCACAATATACCGATCTCCGACCCAAACTTTAAACCAGCCTTCCAGCAAGACATCCGGCTTAGTCTCCAGTCGTACCAGCCGGCAATCGGCAGCAATTTCGCTGAAATTCAATACGGCTTCTCCCTTGATATCTGACATATCTATCTCCT
>CAJKZL010000349.1 GCA_905204385.1 uncultured Odoribacter sp.
GAGCAATGGTTCAATTATTATGATTTTTGGCAGGCGACTGCCGATTAAATATCCGGAAAATGAAATTACCTTCACCTCAGAAAGAGATATATGCCGGCGAACGGTATACGGCTGCGGAGGCGCAGCGGTTAGCCGAGGAAATCGCATTCGGCCCTGTGGTTTTTCAGGTGTCGCGGTTGATGTTGAAGTTCGGCATTTTTAAAATGCTGTCCGATGCCCGGGAAGGGATGAGTTTGGAAAAGATCGTCGGGCAATCGGGATTGTCGCACTATGCGGTGCAAGTTCTGTTGGAATCTTCTCTTACTATTGGAACGATTCGGTTGAAAGACGACCTTTTTTTTCTGGCTAAGGCAGGATGGTTTTTATTGAACGATCGCATGGCCCGGGTAAATATGGACTTTAACCACGATGTGAATTATCTGGGCTTGTTCCGTCTGGAAGATGCTCTTTTGCAGGGACGGCCCGAAGGACTGAAGGTTTTTGGTCCCTGGCCGACCATCTATGAGGGATTGTCTTCCCTGCCGGAGCAGGTACAGGAAAGCTGGTTTGCTTTTGACCATTTTTATTCAGATCATTCTTTTGACGAGGCCTTGGGCATTGTTTTTGCATTTCAGCCCCGAACATTGCTGGATGTAGGAGGGAATACGGGGCGATGGGCGGTGAAATGCGTAGAATATGATCCCCAGGTGAAAGTGGTCGTCATGGATTTGCCTCAACAGATCGAAATTATGAGAAAGGCAGTGGCCGGTAAGAAAGGGGCGGAGCGGATCCAAGGCTATAGGGCCGATCTGCTGGATCCACAGGTGACGTTCCCGGGTGGTTGCGATGTTATCTGGATGAGTCAGTTTCTGGATTGCTTTTCCGAGGACGAGGTGACCGGTATTCATACAAGGGCAGCCCAATCCATGGATCGGCAGGCTCGTTTGTTCATTATGGAAACTTTCTGGGATCGTCAAAAATTTGAAACAGCCTCCTATTGTTTGGCCCAGATCAGTGTTTATTTTACTGCTTTAGCCAATGGCAACAGTAAAATGTATTATTCCGGCGATATGGAAAGGTGTGTGGAGAGAGCTGGCCTGGAAATCGAGGCTATTCACGACGGTCTGGGAATGGGGCATAGCATTATGGTATGTCGTTTGAAACAAGCGTAGTAACGGATTTGACAGTTATGGTACAAGAAATGATATCCGGAAATGACCTCCTGGAATTGCTTCCTCAGCGGGAACCGATGGTCATGAGCGACCATTATTGCGGGCTGGTAGATGGTGTTTCGCATGGGGGTCTGCATATTGCTGACGGTAATATTTTTTGTGAGGATGGAGTTTTGCAGGAATATGGATTGATCGAACACATCGCTCAGTCGGCGGCTGCCCGGGTGGGATTCGAATGCCGGGTTGCAAACCGGAATATACCGGTTGGATTTATCGGTTCCGTCGATAAGATGAGTATATATGCACTGCCTTCCGTTGGTAAGGATATCCTGAGCGAAATCCGTATAGAACAGGAGGTTGGAAACATAAGCCTCATATCTGCCCGGGTCGTGTGTGAAGGAGAAGTGGTGGCCGAAGGGCGTATGAAAATATTTTTAAACCGGGAAGAGGAATGAGAAGAAAGCGAAAACGGGAAGCGGCGTTGGTGGATCGGACTTTAATCAAAGTGCGTTTCAGCGAGGTGGATGCCATGCGGATTGTTTGGCATGGGGAATATGTCCGCTATTTCGAAGATGGGCGCGAAGCTTTCGGAAGCCGCTATGGGTTGGGATACCTGGATATTTGTGCTGCAGGCTATGTTGTGCCGATTGTGGAGCTCAATTGCCGTTTTATCCGTTCGCTGGAATTTGGAGAAACGGCTTGGGTGGAAACCCGGTATATCGATTGTGAAGCGGCAAAAATACAATTTGAATACACCATTTACCGGGAGACCACCGGAGAAGTGGTGGCTGAAGGCGAAAGCGTACAGGTATTTCTGAATGCGGAAAATCAGTTGGAACTGGTTAATCCCCCGTTCTATCTGGAATGGAAGAAAAAACACGGAATAGGAGTTAAAAGCTGATGGAGAACCGAAAAAAAGTCTATGTGGCCGGCGATTGCCTGATCAGCAGCCTGGGATTTACTACGGATGAAAACATGCAGGCTATCGTTGCCGGAAAATCCGGTATCCGAACGGTGGACGATTGTGCTTTGTACGGTGCCCCCTTTCAGGCGGCCCGTATTTGCCGGGAGCGCTGGCAAGGCAAGGCGGATGCAAAATCCCTGGCAGGGTATACTCCGCTTGAGCAGTTGTTTATCCTCTCTATCGGGCAGGTTGTCCGCCACACCGGGATAGATTTACATCTTCCGGATTGTGGGCTGGTGTTGGCTACTACCAAAGGAAATATCGAAAACATCGATAGTCCTGCGGCCTATCTTTGGGAGATGGCCCGGCATGTTGCAGGGTATTTTCATTATCCGGGAACGGCTGTCGTTATATCGAATGCCTGTATCTCCGGCGTTTCGGCTCTCCTTGTGGCTTCACGGTGGATTGAAAGCGGCAAATACAGGCATGTGATAGTTGCCGGGGGAGATGTGCTGAGCCGTTTTGTGGTCACCGGTTTTCAATCTTTTAAATCGGTCAGTGGATTGCCTTGTCGTCCTTACGATCTTCAGCGGGATGGATTGACACTGGGCGAAGCTTGTGGAAGTATCGCGTTGACTGCCGATCCTGAAAGGGTGAAAGACCGGCCTTTGGTGACGGTGGATGGAGGAGGCATTACCAATGATGCCAACCACATCTCCGGTCCTTCGCGTACGGGGGATGGTTTGTGTCAGGCGATTCGGGGAGCCCTGGAAGAAGCCGGGATCGGTCCTGAGCAGGTCGGTTTTGTAAATGCCCATGGCACTGCTACCCTTTACAACGACGAAACGGAGGCCAATGCTATTCAGTGGTCCGGACTTGCCGGCACTCCGCTGAACAGCCTGAAGGCTTATTGGGGGCATACCCTCGGAGCTGCCGGTATCATTGAATCTATCGCTTGTTTCGATCAGTTGCGGAAGGGGATAGTGTACGGCACCAAAGGGTATGGCACTTGTGGAGTATCCTTGCCGTTGCCGTTGACTGAAGAACACCGTTTTCAGGATATGCAATGTTGCGTGAAAACGGCGTCGGGTTTCGGAGGATGTAATGCTGCGGTGGTATTTTCACTGAACAGGGATAAACAGGCTTTTGTTCCCGCTAAAGAAGGTGGCCTGAAAACCATCCGGCATTGCCGGGTTGCTTCGGGCAAAGTAGAGGTCGACGGAAATGTGAAAGTTGTGGGAGAGGAAGCGTTCGATGGATTTATCCGGTCGGCTTTTAAAGCTTTACAGCAGCCGAATATGAAATTTTATAAGATGGACGATTTGTCGAAATTGGGATATGTTGCTGCGGAATGGTTGTTGAAAGGAATGGATGCCGATGGGGAAAGCACCGGGATTATACTGGCCAATGCAGCCTCTTCCCTGGATACCGACCGGAAGCATCAGGACATTATCGACAGGCTGGGGGATGGCGGAGCCAGTCCTGCTGTTTTTGTTTATACCTTGCCGAATGTCGTATTGGGTGAAATATGCATCAGGCATGGCATCAGGGGAGAGAATACCTTTTTTATACACGAAAAGAAAGCCTTGGATTTCCTGCATGACTATGCAGAGATGTTGTTGCATAGAAACCGGCTCGACACCGTAATTTGGGGATGGTGTGAGTTGGAGAACGGAATCTATGAAGCTGATTTATATGTAGGCAGAAAAATAGAAGCGGGAACGGAGAAGGAAAGAGCGGACCGTACATGAAAATACAGAAAATATGAATTTAGAACCGAAGAATATGGAAAAGTTGATTGAAGAACTGAAGGGTGAATTGATAGAAGCATTGAACCTGGAAGAAATTACGCCTGAAGATATCGATCCTGAGGCGCCCTTGTTCGGAGAGGATGGCTTAGGCCTGGATTCTATAGATGCACTTGAGATCATTTTGATTTTAGAAAGAAACTATGGAGTGAAGATCGAAAATCCGAAGGAAGGTAAGCACATCTTTTATTCCGTGAGAACGTTGGCCGAATATATACAAGCCCACCAGAAATAAATATTCATGACGGTTTGCGTTACAGGCATAGGGATCGTTTCCGGAATCGGCAACGGAGTCGAAGAGCACTTCGAAGCCTTGCGGGCAGGGCGAAGCCGAATGAAGCGGGTTTCCTTGTTCGAGACCCGTCATGACGTCTTGGTTTCGGAAGTGGGGGCGACGAATGCGGAGTTGAAACAACA
>CAJKZL010000350.1 GCA_905204385.1 uncultured Odoribacter sp.
CATCGACACTTCCGAAAAAATCACCAACATGCTGGGCATGGCCATCCGTTCGTTTCATCTGGGCATCGACCGCAACACCGACATCGACCGCGGCCTGAGCGACATCTTCATTGCTCCGCAAAACATGTCCAAGTATAGCATGTTCGATCTCGAACATGTGCTGGAAATCTATCAGGAAGGCTATGCTACCGCCCAAAGGATACTGAGCAACTCCGTCCTCAAACCCACCACCCAGGCTTCCGCCTGAGCCGTTTGAACATTTTTGCCGGGGACGGTAAAACGGTCATACGGCTCAAGCGCCCTAAGCTTCTTTTTCCGACAAGGCTTCCAGCAATCTTTTATAGGCATTCACCGCCTTGGGATCGGCCTGGTCCAGGCATTTACCGACATAGTCAACCGCTCGCTGCCTGACCGCTACAGGGGCATCGTCCAGTAAACGGTTCAATAAAACGTCCAGATTCAGCCGTCCCTGGGCATCCTCCAACTCGTATACCTGTTGCTCGTAAAAATCCAGCAACCCGCTATAATCTTTTCCTTCATACAACCCGACAATCCGCTCCAGATAACGGAGAGTACAATTCTCCGGCAACTCGGCAAGGTCTATCGATTTCTTTACAGCCTCCATGTCTTCCCGGGTTTGCGATTGCTGCAAATAGCCGATCACCGCCGGGAAAAGGATGCTTTCGATTTTCCGGTAGACCTCCTCCTGTCCCACTTGCTCCTCAAACTGCTTCCGGTGTGTACACAAATACCCGAATTCCGGTACATCGAACCCCGTTATCAGATAATCCATCAATTTCCAGGCCGGCTTGCCGAATTTTTCGCGCTCATCCAACATATTGAGATAATTGCGAACCTCTTCCTGCGGACGCTCCAATTCCCCCGCATCGATCATCGTCAGAAAATATTCCGGCATCGTTTCGGCATCCCGCTTTCCTCCTTCATATCGTTCCTTCAGCAATTAATAACAGGCCTGCGGTAAAATCCCCAGCTCCACCTATTTCATAAACCCTCTTGCATCACTTCCTCCCAACATCTTATAGACAATCCGTCCTTCTCCGTCCAGTAGCATCATAGTAGGAAAGGCATTTACTCCATACCTTTTTTGCACTTCCGGCCCTTCACCCTTTTCCATATCCATCTTTACATTGACAAAACGGGAATTGAAAAAATCACCGATAGCCTTTTGAGGAAAAACCCGTTCGCTCATCATCTTACACGGACCGCACCAGGTGGTGTAACAATCGATAAACACCAGCTTGCCTTCCGTCTTCGCTTTACTCAGCGCTTCGGCCAGCGACAAGTCCTCGAACCTGATCCCTTCCGGATCGGTCATTTCCTTAATCTTCTTCAGATAACTTTCCCGTTGGCTTCCGGTCAGTTGCTCCGCGCGTTTTCCCAGATACTCCGCCATCCGCTGCTGATCCTTCACAGGCAAATTCTCCCAATCCTTTTGCAAAGAGAAATCCAAGCCCGAAGCCACCCGTTCTTCCAATCCAGAAACCTTCTCCTCGAATACATCCATCATTTTATCATAATTCTTTTTCCCCCGGTATTGGGCGATATGATAAAGGGTATAAATCATATGACTTTCGGGGAGATTTACTTTCTGCAAAGTCAGGTAAATATCCAGCAGTTGCCCGCTATTATACTCTTTTCCGGTGGCCATACCATAAACGGGCATCAGATAAAAGGATGCAATCTTATCGTATACTTCCTGCTCTCCATTGTTTTTTACAAAATCTCCGGCATGCTCCATCAGATAATCGAACATCTCTCCTTCCGGCTTCTTCACCCGGTCCCGGAACAATTGCCAGTTCTCCTGTTTAGCCCGATCACTTCGTTTCACTTTCGCAAAATACTCCTCCAAAACCTGTGCATACAGCTCCTTTTCATCGGCAGTGCGCAACACCGACGCATAATTTCTCAAAAACTTCACACCCCTTTCCCCGTCTGCATACCTCCGGTTCATTCCGGCCAAAGATGTTTTCGGATTCAGTGCCAGCGCCACCTTTTCCTTAAATTCCGGCAAACGGTAGCCCCCCACTATCCGGTGAACGATGTTTCCTTCGCTATCCAACACCAGATAATGGGCCTGAAAACGAATATTATATTTCTCCGCCAACGGCCTTCCCTCAGGCTTAGTCACATCTATCCACAGATTTACAAAATGCCGGTCCATCCACTCGCAGAAATCCGCATCGCTGAAAACATACTTATTCATCCCGTGACACGGAAGCGCCCAATCGGCGAAACAATTGAAAAACACCGGTTTATTCTCCTTTTTTGCCTTCGACAGCGCTTCTTCCAGCGAATAAACATATTTCATTTTAACGTCTGCCTTTGCAGTCTCTCCATACATACTTTCTCCGGGTTGCGCCTGTAGGCTCCAGCTCCCCCATATACATCCCAACAGGACGATCATCCATTTTTTCATCATAACTATCTCTAGATTTATTTTTTAATTCCCCTTACACTGTAGGCCGTCCCGAATGTACGGGCAGTCCCCCGGAATATGCGGCCCTCGTTATAAAGGAACTTCCGCACGACAGCCACCTTCGTCGAATCGTTCAGCGGCATTTCCGTAGACGTCCAGAAATAAGCGTTGGCCTCCCGGTTTCGGAAGGTAGAGCCATATCCCACCACGCCGTACAACTTGCCGCCGCCCATTTTGACGTCGAAACCGATGCTTTCCTCTCCTTCTTTCAGCAAGACTCCCACTTGATCTCCCCTCCAGCTTTCCAGGGCGTCCGCCTCCTGACTGCTCATTCCCAACGACTGCTCCAGCTTCTTCCAGTCCTCGTCCGTCGGCAAGGCCCAACCTTCCGGCAAGGCAGATTTTGCACCCTCGTAGGAATACAAATAACCGTACTCCTCCCGGTATCCGCCGTTTTTCTCTTCCGCCTTCAGCAGATTGGCGATGGCTACTCCTGGCCGGGATTCCACTTCCAGGTCGTTCCGGATAGCCGCCAAAGCAGATAACAAATCTGTATTAACGGCATAAGTACTTTCGCAAAACGTACAAAACATAGCAACCGTCCACGATCCCAGATTCACGGCATTCAGCCTGATATTGAACGCCGCATCCGGCATGACGATCGTTCCCTGCGCGATAGCCTCTCTCACGGCTGTATAAAACTTTTGGGCATCGGCGTCAAAATCGGTCGAATCCAATTGCGCTTCCAGGTAAGTATAACAGCCTCCGAACGATCCCCAGGGATGACGGTAGCGTAAATTCTCGGCCATCCAGGTCTGACCGTTGACCGTGATACAGCGGTAAATCGTCGAGTCCCTTACATCCAGAAAATCCGAAAACTCGATCCCTGAAACTTCCGGCAGCCCCGGATCGTCCTCGGAACACGAATACCATACCGCTATGCTCAATAAAACAAACAATATCTTTTTCATCGTCATTTTTTTATTACAATTCAATACCTAGTTCATTCTCGATAATCCCCGCCAGAATCTCATATTTCTGCATCACCAAAGGATACTCGCCCCAATATTTTCTGAAATCGTCCGGGGAATAACGCAACACTTCTTTTACAAACACCTTCAGATCGTCCGCCTTATCCATGGGAGGAACACTCTCGTTCGTGTTTTTAGGGCTTTGCCCGACAAAACCGAATTTTCCCAACTCCGCCCGAATGGCCGTGCGGCAAAGTTCCACCACTTCAGGCGTATACTGCTTCAGCCCCCACCAATCATCGCTCATGCAACTCATCGATCCGTTGAACGGAGCGTCCAGCAGTCTTTTCACCTGCCTTAAAAATACCCCGTACTCATAAAATTCGAAAGGTTTGCTCAATTGGTCCACACCGAGCTTCTCCCAGTCGGAAATTCCGACATATTCCTTCGACACCCGGTTGAACGCCGATAGCATATCGATATAATCCGTGATCTTTTCTTCGATGATATTCCGGACAATCTCCTGAGGAATGGCCGTCAGGGAAGTCTCCCGGTCGCCTGTCAGCAAAAGTAACTTATAGTACAGCTTAAAATATCCCTTGGCATATCCTTTTACCGTTTCTTTATTGTCCGTAGTGGTATAACTGTTTACTACAAAAATGGAATAAGGATAAAGGTTTTTGCCGCACTGGTTCAAAAACACTTCTATCATATCCAGAAAACGGGATTGTTCCGCCGGATCGGTCATATATTCATAATCATAGCGTACATCCTCATAACCCGTATACGTCCAGGCCGGATCCAGGCATTCATAGCGAAACACCGAATCTCCCCGGACATCCGTCTTGACAAACACCTA
>CAJKZL010000351.1 GCA_905204385.1 uncultured Odoribacter sp.
AGGGATTGAGCGTGATGTTTTTATACCGGGAAGTAGCCTTTCGGATAACTTCGTTGTAAATTTGAATGGGCTCGACGGAATGTACCTCTCCCTGTGGGCCTACCCAACGGGCGAACAATTTGGAGTAGTAGCCCAGATTGGCGCCCAGGTCGAGTACCGTGTCTCCTTTGCGGATCAGACGATGTACAAAATAATGGTATTTGTAGGTAGACGAAAATTTGAGGAGTCCTGTGGCGTATGCTGTAAAATAACCCTTTTGGAGTAACCGTAGATAACGGTAGGTACTTAAGTTCCGATAGGCGATTCTTTTCAGATAAGTTTTCATGGCCGGAAATGTTTGTTCTTGATTTGGGTGTCCAAAGGTAAAATTATTTTTTGTCCCGTTCAAAACATCCAATTAATTTAATAACTTTGGTAACTGTTTTGAGAAAATAAGTATGAAAATTGTTTTACTGGGACCGGCCCATCCGTATAGGGGAGGAATAGCTGCCTTGAACGATAGGTTGGCGGTTCAACTGACCCGCGAAGGGCATGAGGTGACGGTCTTTAATTTCAGTTTACAGTATCCCGGTTTTTTGTTTCCCGGCAAAACGCAATATACCGATGATCCGGCGCCTGAAGGGATAGACATTCGGCGGAAAGTCAATTCGGTTTCCCCTTTTAATTGGTGGAAAGTGGGGCGTGAACTGAAGAAAATGAAGCCGGATTTGCTGCTTGTCCGCTACTGGCTTCCTTTTATGGGACCGGCCTTGGGGACCGTCTGCCGGAGAGTGCGTGGCAACAGGCATACCCGCATCATCTGTATCGCCGACAATATTATTCCTCATGAGAAAAGGCCGGGCGATACATTGTTCACCCGCTATTTTGTGAAAGGGATAGATGGATTCATCGCGATGTCTAAGGAGGTGGCCCGCGATCTGGACCGTTTTGCCGGGCATGCGGCCAAGGCTTATGCTCCGCATCCGGTGTACGATCATTATGGCGAGATCGTCACCCGCGAAGAGGCCTTGCGGCATCTGGGACTGGATCCTGAATACCGTTATTTGTTGTTTTTCGGCTTCATACGCGAGTACAAAGGCCTGGATTTATTGCTCCGGGCTATGGCGGATGACAGGATTAGGCAAAAGCCGGTGAAATTGATTGTGGCGGGCGAGTTCTACGGAAATGAAAAACAATACTCCGACCTGATCGGGCAATACCGTTTGGAAAAACAGTTGGTCATGCATACGGAGTATATTCCGGATGCGGAAATCAATCATTACTTTTGTGCTGCCGATCTGATCGTGCAGCCTTATAAATCGGCCACTCAAAGCGGGGTAACTCAGGTGGGCTATCATTTTACCACGCCTAGGCTGGGGCCGCGGGGCGGGGGACTGGGAGAGATCGTGGCCGACCGGAAGTCGGGATATGTGGTGGCTCCGGAAAGCGAAGCCATAGCCGAAGCGATCGCCGATTTCTACGATCATCACCGCGAAGCCGCATTCGTGAAGGAGACCCTGGTCATGAAACAGCAGTTTACCTGGAATAACCTGACCGGGATAATCATGCAGATTTACGATGAAATAAAGGATATCCCCCGGCTTGCCCGATAGTTTCGTGATGGCTGGTGTATCGATAAGTTTTAAAGGTGAAACTACAGAAGAAAGATTATTCAATATGCAGGAAAGACATACCGACGGACAAAGATATTTTAATGAATTGGCTTATACATCTGAAAAATATTTGCTCCCTTTTATAGAACAAGTCAAAAAAGTGACGTCCGATACGCGGGTGCTGGAGATCGGCTGTGGCATGGGAGGAAATTTATCCCCCTTTGTGGAGAGGGGATGCCGGGTGACGGGTGTTGATCTGGGAAAAGACAGGGTGGAGAATGCTGCCCGGATGTTGAAGGCAGAGGGCAATCCGCGCATAGAATTGATTTGTGCCGATATTTTTACGGTCACTCACCTGAAAGGGTGTTTCGACCTGATTATAGTCCACGATGTCATCGAACATATTCCCGATAAGGATCGCTTTTTTGAGTTTGTCCGGGAATTTCTGAAGCCCGGAGGGGTGATTTTTCTGGCTTTCCCGGCCTGGCAGATGCCTTTCGGAGGGCATCAGCAGATTTGCAGAAGCCGTTTTTTGTCGAAGCTTCCCTTTTATCATTTACTGCCCCGTTTTATGTATAAAGGGCTTTTACAGGCATTCCACGAACCCCGGGAGGTGGTGGAGGAACTCTTATCGATCAAAAGCTGTGGCCTGACCATCGAAAGATGCCGCCGCTATTTGCGCCGCTATCATTATACTGTGGAAAAACAAAAACTTTATTTCATAAATCCTCATTATGAAATAAAGTTTCATTTAAAACCCCGTCTTCTGCTTTCCTGGATGGGAAGCATCCCTTATGTCAGGAATTTTTTCTGTACCTCTTGTTTTTTGATGGTCAAAGACGGTTTATAGGATCTTTTGGAAATAAGCGATGGTTTCCTTCAGTCCTTCCTCCAGCGGAACTTTCGGTTCCCAGCCCAGTTTCGTGCGGGCCAGGCTGATGTCCGGCTTGCGTTGAGTGGGGTCGTCCGACGGCAGAGGTTTATAAATAATCCTGGAAGAGGAATGCGTTAACCGGATAACCATTTCTGCCAATTCATGTATGGTGAATTCGCAGGGATTACCGATATTGACCGGTCCGGTAAATTCATCTTCCGTATCCATCATCCGGGTCATCCCCAGAATCAGGTCGTCGATATACTGAAAGCTGCGGGTTTGCGAACCGTCGCCATAGATGGTGATGTCTTTATCCGACAATGCCTGCACGATAAAATTCGAAACCACCCGGCCGTCCTGAGGATGCATATTGGGGCCGTAGGTGTTGAATATACGGATAAGTTTACACCGGATATGATGTTGACGGTGGTAGTCCATAAAAATGGTTTCGGCACATCGCTTGCCTTCGTCATAGCAGGAACGGAGACCGATGGGATTTACATTTCCCCAATAGTCTTCGGTTTGCGGATGAATCCGGGGATCTCCGTAGACTTCACTCGTAGAGGCCTGGAGCACTTTTGCCCGGACGCGATTGGCTAATCCGAGCACATTGATCGCTCCCTGAACCGAGGTATTGATCGTGCGGATGGGATCGTACTGATAGTGGATGGGAGAAGCCGGACAAGCCAGATTGTAGATTTCATCTACTTCGGCAAAGTAGGGATAGGTGATGTCGTGACGGATGAGTTCGAAATAGGGGTTGCTGAGCAGCGAGGAAATGTTTTCCTTGTTTCCGGTGAAATAATTGTCCAGGCAAAGAACTTCGTGCCCTTGGTTCAACAGATAGCTGCAAAGGTGCGAACCGATAAATCCGGCACCTCCGGTGATTAGTATTCTTTTTCTCATGTTGTATGTATAAAAACAGGAGGGAAAAATCGTTTTCCCCTCCTGCAGTGTATTTTCCGAAAATCGACGGTTAATAGAATTTATATCTTTCGTCTACCACATTTCCATTCTTCAGAATGGTTTGCAGGGCCTGATAGTTCGAGCGGTACAGATTGGCTTGTTGAAGGCCCGCTTTGGTTTGCGTGATCGTTTCGGGTGTTACTTCTTCCGTAGTCCGGTTGTTCACCAGGATTACATATACTCCCTGGTTTCCTTCGATCGGTGCCGATATCTTGCCTTGTTCGATCACAGAGGCTGCGGCAATGACTTTAGGTTCGATGCCTGCTCCCGGGATTTGGAAAGAGGTGAAGGAGATTTCGTTGGCTTCTTTCACTTCGGCTCCGACTTTTTGAGCCACCGACAAAAGGCTTTCACTACCGCTTTGGGCGGCTGCCAGTTCTTTTTTCAGTTGTTCGGCTTTTTTCTTCTGTATCAGGATACGTTTGATGGTAGCGGCTACGTTATTATAAGGTGCTGTCACTTCCTCTTCGATATCGGTCAGTACGGCTATCGTATATTTGTTCCCGTTTTCGAAAATGATGGAACCGTCGGTGGTGGACACAAGTCCCGGCTCTTCCGCCATGTAAATGCGGCGGATCATTTCGCGGGCATTGTCCATGCCGGCTAAGGTTTTTTCATTTTTATCGACCGTGGCCAGGCGTTTGGTCAGGCCTGTTTCCTCTACTTTTTTATTGAAATCTTCCAGGGTAGCCACGTTCAAGGCGAAATTACGGGCATCATTGTAAATCTTATTGGTGGTTTTGGCGGAAGGAATCACTTCTTTTTCTACGGTAGCGATTTGTACTTTTTCAACCGGTTTGGCCTGATCGGTCACCTGAACGACATGGGCTCCG
>CAJKZL010000352.1 GCA_905204385.1 uncultured Odoribacter sp.
ATCTGGAATTTTATGCCAATGGTCGTCTGGCTGCACTTCAGTCACCAGTGAAAGGCCGGTTGACGGGGTATGGCATGGCACCGGAGGGTACGGAAAACAATGAAGTACTCTATGAGTTGATTTGTGACGGAGGGTGGACTCCCCGGGAGATCGACGTCGATGCCTGGCTGGAGAACTATTCTCTTTGCCGTTATGGCAAAGCGCCCGGCGCGGTCATGAAGTTTTGGGAAGGATTGCGGAAGTCGGTATATGGTTCCTTTACGGACCATCCCCGCTATAACTGGCAATTCCGTCCCGGGAGAGTACAAAAAGGCAGTATTGCTGTCGACGATCATTTCTATCAGGGCATAGAAGCTTTGGTCGGCGCGGTGCCTTTGTTGAAGGATTCCCCTCTTTTTGTTACCGATTTGACGGAAATGACCGCTCAATATCTGGGCGGTAAACTTGAGATTCTCGTCCAGGCCCTTCAAGCCGCTTACCTGTACGAGGACAAGGAAAAAGCTTCGGTTTTAGAAAAAGAATTTACCGAACTGGCATCGGACATGGACCGACTGCTGAGTTCGCATCCCACTCTTCGATTGGAGCGCTGGTTGGATTATGCCCGTAAACATGGCAATCGTCAGGAACTCAAGGATTATTATGAACGCAATGCACGTCGCATCGTCACCGTCTGGGGACCTCCGGTCGATGATTATTCTGCCCGTATATGGTCTGGGCTTATACGCGATTATTATGTTCCGCGCTGGCAGCATTACTTCGAGACCAAACGAACCGGAAAACCGTTCGACATGGCTGCCTGGGAAATCCATTGGGTAGAAAAGCAAACGGGTTTATCGCCTGTCCGGCCTTTTTCCGATATCACGGAGGCTTGCGTACAGTTGATCGAAAGAGGGAAAAAAATCACTCCGGCGCTTTTGCAGCAAGGCAAAGGAGATGAAATCGGCGTTTGGCTACCGGCCGATGTCACAACCGAATGGAAAGAAATGACCTGGACTATTCCGGTAAACAAACTGGCCACTCTTTTGGGAGTACAATTCCAGTATATCCGTGGCAAAAATAAGCTGATGATCCAGGAAGTTTCACTCGAAATGGACGGCATTAGTGTTTGCCGCGTCTCCCGACCGGGAGAAACCGGGATTGAAAATAAGGATAATTTCTATAAATTGACCGTACCTCCCGGAGCTACCGCCAACAATTCCTGTACGCTGCGGGCAATGGTGAAGAGTGACGGAGAGTATGATTCTTATGGAAAGATTTTTTTACTAAGTAAATGATGCGATAGCGACTTGATGTATTGGGAAGAAATTTTTCAAAAAGGGTATGATGAAAAAGCACTGTTTCCTTTATCTTTTATCGGCTTTATTATCGCCTTATGCGATAATGGCCCAAACGGTCGATGCTCATGCGCTCGACGAGTTGTATGCTGCCCTCAGGCAAAAAAACGGTGTTGTGACCGATTCTGTAAAATATACCGGAGATGATTTTTCCAAATCGGGAGGCTTTGCCTGGCAAAATGGGAAGGGGTGTGGCTGGACAACGGGCTGCCGGCTTATGCTTTCTGACGTAAAGCCCGAAGAAGTAAAAACGATCCGCCGGGAATTTGAATCCTTAAGGGATTTGCAACATGTCAATTTACGCTATCCTTATTCTGCAGCTACTTCTTTCGGTCGGACCGTCTACCTGTACGATTATAATCCGGAAGCGAAAGTTCTTTATTTCCTGAAAGCCAGCACAACCGGGGATATTTCCGTGCCTTACCGGTGGACGGAATTAAATTATTTGGATGCTTCAGGACCGTTTGCCAAAGCCGGTGAAACGGATTTGCGCTTGTTGGGATTGTCACGCCTATGGGCGGAAGTAAAGCGCAATTTCGTTTTTATGGAACGTGTAAAACTCGATTGGGATAGTCTGTATGTAGCGAACATTCCTCTTATGATGCAGGCTAAGGACGAGGATGAATGTTTCCTGATCTTGCAGCGTATGGCGGCGCAGTTGGGGGATGGGCATACCTATGTGTATGGATCGGGGCCATGGCGGTCTGTTGTGCCTCTGTCTACGGTACTGATCGGTGACCGGGTGTATGTAGATGATGTTGAAAGTTCATTTTTGTTAAAGCAAGGCATACAGCGTGGCATGGAGCTGGTCAGCATTAACGGCGAACCGACGCTGGATTACGGTCGCAAGCGGATCATGCCGTATGTTTCCTCTTCCACCCCTCAGTGGACACTGCATGAAACCTATGAAGGACATGAATTGCTCAAAGCAGGCGAAAGCGATACCTTGCATCTTGTTTTTACTTCCCGGCGTGCCCGCCCGCTTCGGCTTTTCTATGTTATGGAGTCGGGAGAACAAGATCTGCAAGTTGTAAAACCGACACTGAGTTTTCATCTTAAAAAAGGGAATATCGGCTATCTACGCATTCATGATTTTATGTCGTCTGAAATCCGACCCATGTTCGATAGTCTTTATCCCGAAATATTGAAGACTTCCGCCCTTATTATCGATATCCGCAACAATCACGGTGGCAATTCGGGTAATGCCGACTATATTCTCCGGCATTTGTCAGGCGATTCCATCAAGACCGATGCTTGGCGAAGTCCCATGTATATACCGGCTTGGGCTTCTTGGTCGAGGGAACAACCCTGGTATGAGGCGAAATCGGAATACATGGCTCCGATGGAGGGAAAAATTATCTACGATAAACCGATTGTGGTATTGGTCAATCAGGGAACTTTCTCGGCTGCAGAGGATTTTTGTACGGTGTTTAAGGGGATGAAACGGGGAAAACTCATCGGGACGCGGACAGGAGGAAGCACCGGTAACGGCGTTCGCGTAAAATTAATTCCCGGTCATTCTTTCGCTAATATTTGTGCTAAACACGATGTTATGCCTGATGGGACTGAATTTGACGGAATCGGGATTGTTCCCGATACGGAGGTAAAGGAGACTTATAAGTCGTATTTCGAGGAAAAAGAAGATGCTGCTATGCAGGAAGCTTTGCGATATTTGCGTTCCAGGCCGTAATTCTGGGTTCCGGACATTTTTTGCCTTCAGGCGATTTGAAGAAATAGTTCCATAAAAAACGAGGTACCGGGTTTCAACCGATGCCTCGTTTAATTTTGCCGGTAGGATAGAGCTTACCAGGCAAACATAGGCCGGGAATGCATCATGGCATTCACCTCTTTTTTCACGGCTGCTATGGTTTCTTCATTATCCGGGTCGGATAAGATCTTATCGATCATATCTACGATCACTTTCATATCCTCTTCTTTGAGCCCCCGGGTAGTAATGGCAGGAGTTCCCACCCGGATACCGGAAGTCTGGAAAGGAGAACGACTGTCGAAAGGCACCATGTTTTTATTGATGGTGATGTCGGCTTTTACCAAAGTATTTTCGGCTTTTTTACCGGTGAGTTCCGGAAATTTCGTTCTCAGGTCGATCAGCATGCAATGATTGTCCGTACCTCCGGAAACCACTTTATAGCCCTTATCGATGAAAGCTTGCGCCATGACTTTAGCGTTGTGCTGAACTTGTTTGGCATAATCGGTATAGGAGTCGGAAAGCGCTTCCTCGAAAGCGACGGCTTTAGCTGCAATCACATGTTCCAGCGGTCCGCCTTGCTGCCCCGGGAATACGGCGAAGTTCAGCACCTGGGACATCATTTTGATTTCTCCCTTCGGAGTTTTCAATCCCCAGGGATTCGGGAAATCTTTGGGAAGTAAAATCATACCTCCACGCGGTCCGCGTAAGGTCTTATGCGTGGTGGTCGTTACAATGTGACAATATTCGAACGGATTGTTCAATAATCCTTTGGCAATCAAGCCTGCCGGATGAGCCATATCGTACATTAACAAGGCTCCCACCTTATCGGCGATTTCACGCATCCGTTTGTAGTCCCAGTCCCGGGAGTATGCGGATGCTCCGGCAACGATCATTTTAGGTTTGTGTTCCAAAGCCAGTTGCTCCATCTCGTCGTAGTCCACCAAACCGGTATCTTCTTTGACGTGATAGGCCACCGGATGATAGTTGATACCCGATAAGTTTACCGGTGAACCGTGGGACAGGTGTCCTCCGTGTGCCAGGTCGAGTCCTAAATAAGTGTCCCCGGGCTTCATGCAGGCAAAAAATACGGCAGCGTTTGCCTGAGCTCCGGAATGAGGTTGAACGTTTGCGTATTCGGCCCCAAAAAGTTTACATGCCCGGTCGATAGCCAACTGTTCGGTCTGGTCTACAATCTGACAACCTCCATAGTAGCGG
>CAJKZL010000353.1 GCA_905204385.1 uncultured Odoribacter sp.
GCCATGGCCGTAAACAAAGCCCACGGTGGGCTTGATGGTATCGGAAGCCTGCTTGATGAGCATGGTGATTTCGTATTCCAGAGGAGTGACGAAGTTGATCATAGGGATAGTCGATTCCTTGTCGCCTACGTGGATGACTGCACCGATAAAAATCCGTTGCACTTTTTCGAGGTCCCTTTCCCGGATTTCCTTGTAAATGGGAAGAATACCTGCCTGAGTGGCCTTGAATTCTTTTTCCTGGCTATCGGGATAGATGGTATTGACGGTGAAACTGGCATTGCTTAGCGAACGGTATTCTTTGAGCAGGGCTTGAAATTCTTTGGCTAGCTTTTTGATATCCTGAGGCAGATCTTCCGTGACATAAAAATCGATAACGATGGGTTCGGTGTTTTGTTTGATGATGTTTTTGCTCACTTTACTCAGCGAGTACCGTTTGCTACTGGTGAAGTCCCATCTGAAAAACAGGAAACAGGACAGTATGTTCAGGAGCAATACCGTCAGAAGTATGTAAATGATATCTTTAATAACTTTATTCATTGCTTCTTGATCTATGATTTTTCGGGTTTCTTAGAATCGGCTTTTACAAATAAAGAATTTGGACAAAGATAGAAAGATGGCGCAAATGGAGCCGAAATAGAGGATATCGCGGGAATCCAGAATGCCTCTGGACAGGGAGTCGAAATGTTCCTGCATAGACAAATAACTGAAAACCGAGGCGGCAAATCCGTTGTTGAGTTGCTCGGCCAGCATACCGAACACCAGTTGAAAACAAAGTCCTATCCCGAAACTCAGGAAAAAAGCCGTTACGGCGGTGCGCGATAAGGAAGAGGCGAATATGCCGATGCTGATGTAGCAGGCACTCATGCAAATTAATCCGAAATAACCCAGAAATACGGCTCCGTGATCGATCGTCCCGAGAATGGAGATCGTAATATAATAAGGTAAAGTCAGCAAAAGGGCAATGACGGTGATGGTTAGATAGGCCAGAAACTTCCCGCTGATGAGCTCGGCAGTTTTGATCGGTTTGGTAAGCATTAATTCGATGGTTCCGCTTCTTTTTTCCTCGGCAATGCTCCGCATGGTGAGGGCTGGGATCAGAAAAAATTGGGTCCAGTTGATGATCAGGAATACAGGCATCATGGTGGCCTGCCCCAGATAGAATAAATTATTCCCGGATAGCCATGAATAAAAGCCGCAGATGCAAAAGAAAACAATATAGCCGATATAGATGCTCCATGAATTAAAATTGGTATTTAATTCTTTGGCAACCAGTATTTTGATCATGTTCATGGCGGATTAATTTTGAGTAACCTGACGAAAAATATCTTCTAAACGCGTTTCAATGGGAGTCAGTTCGCCGATATACCAATTGCGTTGCCTGCATACTTCGAAAAGCGCTTTTTCAATTTCGGTGTTGCGGCTGCAGTGGACGTTGAAGTAGTGTTTATCGGTTTGAACGATGTTTTCGAGTCCCGGAATGGCGGTTAATTCCTCGTATACTTCAGCATCTTTAGCTCCGATTATGCTGATTTTCACCAGCTTGTCGGTATTGGACTTCCTTCGTAGTTCGGCAGAGGTTCCGTTGGCGACAATTTTGCCTTTGTTGATGATCAGTACGCGGTCGCAGGTTGCCTCTATTTCGGCCAGGATATGCGAACTCATGATGACCGTTTTCTCCCGGCCGATGTTTTTGATGAGTTCGCGTATCTCGATGATCTGGTTGGGGTCCAGACCGGTGGTGGGTTCGTCCAGGATCAATACCTCGGGATCGTGGATCAAGGCCTGCGCTAAACCGACACGTTGTCGGTAACCTTTCGAGAGTTCGCGTATGGTTTTGTGCTTTTCGTAATCCAGCCCGCACATGCGGATCATGTCCATGACACGGGGAAGGATTTTATAATGGGGGATATGATGGATCTGAGCGATGAAATTCAGGAAATCGATGACGTTCATTTCTTCGTACAACGGATTGTGTTCCGGGAGATAGCCTATGAGTTGCCGGATTTTACGTGAATTTTTGTGGATAGAATATTTGCCGATGTAGATGTTTCCGTAATCGGGAAACAGATAGCAGGACATGATTTTCATCGTCGTGCTTTTCCCGGCGCCGTTAGGACCCAAAAATCCCAGAATTTCTCCTTTTCTGACATTGAAGCTGACAGAATCGATCGCTTTCTGAACGCCGAAAGATTTAGTTAAATTTTCTACCACTACATCCATAATTTCTGTTTTGATCACACCTTATTATTCGCCTGTATGGTCATCGGTGTAACAAATATAATCAGGAACGATTTAAAGTCTTATGGTTTAACAATCTTTAACCGCACAAGATTTGAAAAAGAGGATGAAGGGAGTTAAAAGAGGAGTGAATGACTGAAAAACGGTGCTGACGATTGTTTTTCTTCACTGGAAGATTTTTGCCGTCAGCACCGATTATCGAATAAATATCTCAAAAAATATTAAACAGCCATCAAAAAAATTAATGAATTATTGTAAATAAGAACGATCCGAAGATTCCCGTACGATCAATTCACAACCGATGACTTCTTCCCGGATTTTAGCGTGTTTATTATCCAAAATCTGTTCGAAGAGCAATTCAGCCGCCGTTTCTCCGATTTTTTCGGGAAATTGGTTGATGGTACTGACGGAAGGGGTCATATAGCGGGAACGTTTGCTGTTGGAAAAGCCGAAAACTGCGATATCTTCCGGTATTTTCAATCCTTTTTCCTTAATGGCCTCGATAGCGCCGATGGCCATGTCGTCGTTGATGCCGAAAATCGCATCCGGCACGTTTTTCAGGGACAGCAGCCGATGGGTTGCTTCCTGGGCAGCTTTCACCGAGAAGTCCTCACATCGCATGATGTAGTCGGTATTGATTTCCAGTTTATTCATGGTCATAGCTTTCAGATAACCTTTCATGCGGTTTTTACCGATAGAAAGTTGTTCCGGTCCCGTCAGCAGGGCGATTCTCCGGGCTCCCCCGTGGATGAGGTGTTGCACGATCCGGAAGGCGGCATCGGCATCGTCGGCCACTACTTTGGAAACGTCCAGTTCTTTAGTCGTGCGGTCGAAGAGTACCAAGGGGATACCTTGTTCCTGGATTTGTTTGATGTGTTCGTAGGAGGTTGTGGCTTTGGAAATAGAGAGGATAATTCCGTCGCAGCGGTTGGCCAGGAAGACGTCTATGTTCTTTCTCTCTTTTTCGAAGCTTTCGTTGGACGAACTGACAAGCACGTTGTAACCGTATTTATCGGCCACTTCTTCAATTTTTTTCACGATTTCGGCGAAGAACGTATTTACAATTTGCGGCACCACCACTCCGATGGTATTGCTTTTGTGTGTTTTGAGCGCTACAGCTATGGGATTGGGTTTGTAGCCCAGTTCTTTTGCCAGAGCCTGAACCGTTTTACGGGTTTGCTGACTGATCTCGGGATTATCTTTTAGCGCTCTGGACACTGTGGATACAGAAATATTCAGTTTTTCTGCTAAATCTTTAATCGTGATGGCTTTCTGTGTCATATTCTGATTTTTAATGTTGATTATCGTCTTTTTTTTCTAATTTCGGATAAGCGATACGGGAGTGATAGATATTGGTAAGCATCTCGATGAATACTTTTTTGACCGTAGCGATGTCCTTAAAGGTGATGTCCGAATTGGCAAAACGTTTATCCGCCACTTGTCCGTCGATGATGTCGTTTACAAGTTTGGTGATGTTTTCTTCGGTTTTATTCGAAAGGGTTCTGGAGACGGCTTCTACGGCGTCGGCCATCATAACTACAGCACATTCCCGGGTAACGGGGTCGGGGCCTGCATAGGTGAACAGGGATTCGTCGATTTCCCGGTCCGGGAATTTGTTTTTAAAAGAGTTGTAGAAGTATTTGACTTTACTTTTGCCGTGATGAGTGCGGATGAAGTTGATGATTTCTTCCGGCAGATTGTATTTTTTAGCCATTTCCACCCCTTTGGTCACATGGTCGATGATGTGACGGGCACTGACGTCGAATTCGCACTGATCGTGAGGATTGAGTCCGCCGCTTTGATTTTCGATAAAGAAAATAGGGTCGTACGTTTTACCGATGTCGTTGTATAATGCCCCTGTGCGGGTGAGCAGCGGATTACCGCCTATCCGGTAGATGGCTTCCTCGGCCAGGTTGGCGACCATAAGGGAATGCTGGAAGGTGCCGGGAGCTTTTATGGTCAGGTTCCGCAATACGGGATGGTTGTGATTGGTGAGTTCGATCAGAGTGATTTCCGAGA
>CAJKZL010000354.1 GCA_905204385.1 uncultured Odoribacter sp.
CAAAAATATGTTCCTCGGAGGAGGTGAGATCGCAGAAGCCGAAGAGGATGTTGCGGGTGTAGGATTCCGGATACCACATTTTGTTTCCGCGTGGACGTTTGTGTTGGAATACGACTCCGGGACGTGTGAGGTGGACCTCATTCACCCTGCTGAGCTGTTTTCCCGAGATGTCGCAAATGTCGAGACAGCCGTATTGCATATTGGCACAAGCCAGACGGGTATGTGCCGGATTGACGGCCAGGCAATTGCTGGCATAAAAGATGCTTTTCAGGGAATCGCTCAGGCTCGGGGCTGCGCATTCCGGATAACCCACGCTGTAGGTATTCGTTCCATTGGCAAGATCCGAGCAGCAATAACGTCCTTCGGTATAGATACCGGTGGAAATAATGTTATTGCCCGCTCGAATCGCCCCCAATGGCAATTTGCCTGGATTAGACAGGATAGTGAAGGTCGGCTGATATCCTGTCAAGGCATATTGCGTCAGATTAATTTCTATAAGGCGTCCTGTGCCGTAATCAAAGGTTGAAACAACGTCCCCGTCCAGCCGGAGATTCAGGAAATACATCCCTTGTCCTTCCCCACTACCCGCAGGGATCAGGCGATGCACGCTTCCGGAAACGGAATTATAGATGGCTAAACGGTATTTACTTTTGGGAGTCAGTAAGACGTATAACGAATCTTTCTTTATCATCTTCGACGGACCGATGATGCCAAGAGCATTCAGGTCTAGGTTTTCAGTCTGGGCAAAATGGAGCGAACTGGCTCGTGTATGCAACAGCGGAGTGGCTTCTTCAACAATTTCCGGCTCTGACTGACAGGCCGCGAAGCAAAGGAGGAGCAAGATATAGGATAGTTTTTTCATTGCTTGGGATTTACAATTAAACCTGGGTGATGTCCTATCATACCATTTTTATCTACACCGGAACAGACCATACCTGATTCTACACAAGTGGGTTCTTTTTTATCGTCAGATCCTTCATCGGCTGCCAAGGCTTCTAAATTATCGAAAGAGATATCGGAAAAGTCGGATTGCTCTGATAGGTTCAGGTTTATAAATAAAGATCCTATTAAAACAATGATTCCCACTCCGAAAATGATTTTTTTCTTCATATTTGTAATGGTTTTATTTTCCGGAACAAACTTAGAGAAGATTTGTAATTTTGTCAAAAATCGGATGTTCTTTAATATACCTTATGTGCTTAAATTATGAAAGGTGGTTTTAAAATAGTTGGGATTCTATCAGTTACATTATTGATGTGCGTACTTATTGGGCAAGGAAGTTGGTTGATAAAAATACGTGAGGTGAAAAGGCAGGAATTTCGTCATTTAATTTCTTTTAATCTTACTGCAGTAGTGGATGAATTTTTAAGTGCAGAATATTTTGATCCTTTATATAACTTTAGCAGTGGGTTAGCCGCCGATGGTAAAACTTTTATATGGGGTAAAAAGAATGATAGTATTAAAATATCATCATATAGAGATTATGATACCATGTCCAAGCAAGTTTTCTATGATCACCTATATCGTAACCATTATTTAAATCTTCATTTGATCGATTCCTTATACCGGCAGCGGTTAGTGGAAAAAGGAATCGGTGAATCTCCGGTCCTTATGATTCAGGACCGGGCGACCCGGCAGATTTTAATGACTTCTGATTCTCTGAATACGGTGCGGAATAAGCTCTTCACTTATCCGATCAATATCGGTTATGAATGCAAGCATCAGCTTTTAGCCGCTTTTCCAGAGCCTTTAATTTTCCGGTCGATGATTTGGCATTTGCTTTGGGAAGGGGTGTTTCTATCCGGTTTTGTGCTGGGACTGCTCTGTCTGTGGCGGATGATGAGCCTGACTTGGCATAGTGCGAAAGTACAAACAATGGGAACCGCCCACCTGGAACATGAACTGAAGAAACCTTTGGCGGTGATGATCTCAGCTATTCATGGAATTGTGGAACGGGAAAACCCGATATTGACGCAAACTCAGGAATTAAAGCTTGAGCTGATCCGGGCGCGCTTGTTGAAATTGGCCGATGTGACGGATACTATGCTTACTGCATTGGGTAGTTCGAGAGTGGATATACTCCGGAGGGTGGTGGATCTTCCCCGGGAAATGGAATCGATAAAAGAGATGTTCAGCGTTTTACGTCCTCACGCCCGTCTGACCGTTCGGATCGGGGAAGGATGCGAAAAACCGTTGCTCGATTCGGTTTATTTTAATCATCTCGTTATGAATTTGGTGGATAATGGCATGAAATATGCCGGTGATCATCCCGAAGTCTGTGTCTCGTTCGGAAGGAAAGACGGAAATTGGTTATTGACAGTGACCGATAACGGCATCGGAATGTCGGACAAGGAATTGAAGCGCATCTTCCGTCAATTTTACAGAGGCAAGGATAATCGGGTGACTTCGAAAACGGGTTTCGGTCTGGGATTGTCCTTTGTGAAAAAGATAGTGGTCGCCTATCACGGTCATATCCGTGTCGAGAGTAAGGTCGGAGAGGGAAGCCGGTTTATTATTTCCTTGAAGGCTATAGAGGAATAGTGTGTTTTGGGAAAACCGCTAAAGACTGACATTCGGTTTTATTCGAAATTTGCTTTCGGTAATTTGCTAGAGTAGTTTTTATTGCTTTAATTTAACTTAAAATCTCTCTGGTTGCTCTCCAGAACCAGGGTTTATCACTTCAATTATTTTGTTTTGTATATTATTAAAATAAATATCGGAAAAGAAAAATGAATGGAATAAAGATTTTGTGTGCTGAAGATGATCGGTTAACTCGTCTGGAAATCAAGGAGAAACTGGAAACTATGGGATGGGAGGTCATAGAGGCTGTCGACGGAGTGGAAGCTTTTGAAAAGTATAAAAGCTGTAATCCGGATTTGATTGTCCTGGATGTGGACATGCCCAAACGGAATGGGCTGGAAGTTTTGCAGTTGATCCGTGTGAATGATTTGCAAACACCTGTCGTAATTTATAGTTCTTTGGCGAAAGAAGAGGACTTGCTGTCCGGTTTCTCCTATGGTGCTAAAGCTTACCTGATTAAAAGCTATAGCGTAGATTTGCTTCTCTTACAATTGAATAATCTGGTAAACGAACTGAATATCATGAATGTAAGATTGGCGGAAGGTGTGGTATATTACTTTTCCGAGGCGGAGCTGAGAATAGGGGAACGGTGCGAAAAGTTAAGTATGTTGGAAAGTAAAGTGTTTGCAGTGTTGTGTAAGAATAAAAATAAGCTGGCGCGGAGAGAATTGCTGTTACAAGCAGGATGGAATAAGGAAGATCCGTCTTGCGAACTTCAGTTGAATAAAGTGATCCGGAGATTAAGGCAATTACTGGAGGGAGTCGAAGATGTGGAGATCGTGGTGGATAAAGGAAATGGATATTGGTTGAGGACAAAAAAAGATAAGGGGTAAATCCGGATTTTTATTTCCGGTTTTACCCCTCGGGAAACATCTTATTCTTTATTTTCTTCCCTGATCATCTTGAAGTAAAGTTGGCGCAGAGGAAGATTGCGCACGGGATTGCCGATCAGCACCACCCGGTTGGCCGAATCCAGCAGGAAGGTCTGCAGGTTGTTATGTACCGGAAACCGATTGAGTTCCATCATCTGTCCATCCCGGTCATACAGGAAAGGAATGTCACACTGATTGATCACTTGCAGTGTTTCCAGTTCTTCGTAATTATGAACCCAGGCGACGAACAGAAAGCTGAGGTCCAAGCCGAGACTGTCGGTTTGCTCTTTGAATAACTTCCAGTCGTATAGTTGCAGACGGCATTCGCTGCAGCCCGACGTATCTACATAATGCAGGATTTTGTATTTGGCTTTCCAAAGATCGGGACAACAAGTATCCCTTCCGAAAATTTTGGTTTCCAGATTATCGGGAAATACGACTTCTTTATTCTTCCATGCCCTGACAATCCGGCCGATTTCTTTTTTCCGGCTGTTGCAGGAGGTAAGCAAAAGGAGGATAAGGGCGAGATACAATAATTTCATAAGATAGGATTATTCTGGGTTTCGATTGCTGTCCGTCGGTTGGGTGAGCCCGCTCCTTTCCAGTAAAGGCCGGATGCTCGGCTCTTGCCCCCGGAAGTTTTTATAAAGGACCATAGGATGGGCCGAGCCTCCTTTTTCCAGGATATTCTTCCGGAAAGATTCGGCGGTCGCCGGATCGAAGATTCCTTTTTGTTTGAATACCGAAAAAACATCGGCATCCAGCACTTCTGCCCATTTGTAACTGTAGTAACCGGCAGCGTCC
>CAJKZL010000355.1 GCA_905204385.1 uncultured Odoribacter sp.
AGGCCGCATCATCGGCCGGGAAGGCCGCAATATCCGGGCCCTCGAAGCGGCTACCGGCGTCGAAATCATCGTGGACGACACCCCCGAAGCCATCGTACTCTCAGGCTTCGATCCCGTACGACGGGAGATCGCCCGCCTGTCCCTCCACCAACTGGTGACCGACGGACGTATTCACCCTGCCCGCATCGAGGAAGTGGTCAATAAAGTGAAAAAACAAATCGAAGAAGAAATCATCGAAACCGGAAAACGCACCACCATAGACCTGGGAATCCATGGACTGCACCCGGAACTGATTCGGCTGATCGGGAAGATGAAATACCGTTCCTCCTACGGGCAAAACCTGTTACAGCATGCCCGCGAAACAGCCAATCTCTGCGCCATCATGGCAGCCGAACTCGGACTCAATGTGATGAAAGCCAAACGCGCCGGACTGCTCCACGATATCGGCAAAGTGCCCGATGACGAGCCCGAATTGCCGCACGCCATCCTGGGTATGCAACTGGCTGAGAAATACAAGGAAAAACCGGACATCTGCAACGCCATCGGCGCCCACCACGAGGAAATCGAGATGACCACCCTCATCGCTCCCATCGTACAGGCTTGCGACGCCATTTCGGGAGCAAGGCCGGGAGCAAGACGGGAAGTGGTGGAATCCTACATCAAGCGGCTGAAAGACATGGAGGACCTTGCCCTCTCGTACAACGGAGTGGTCAAGACCTACGCTATACAGGCCGGCAGGGAACTGCGGGTGGTAGTGGGCAGCGAGAAAATTTCAGAAGCCGAAGCCGAAAAGATATCTTTCGATATCGCCAAACGGATCCAGGACGAAATGACCTATCCGGGACAGGTGAAAGTGACGGTGATCCGCGAAACCCGCGCCATCAATTACGCCAAGTAATTCTTACGCCTATAAAAAAAGAGCATTTCCGGACATCGGGAATGCTCTTTTTTTATTTATCTCCCCCGCATCATTGCTTGATAACGGCATTTTATCTAAATTTGATGCAGTATTCGGCCGGAAAGCCGGGGAACGGCGATATTTCTCCCAACCCGGGGCTCTCCGGAAGCGTAAATACGGCATATCATTTTGTAAACGAAACCATATGGCTATAGCATCATCTGAACTCCTGATCAATCCGGACGGAAGCATTTTCCATCTGCATTTATTGCCCGAAGACCTGGCAGACGACGTCATTCTGGTCGGCGACCCCGCACGGGTCGAAACCATCGCCTCTCATTTCGAACAGGTGGAACTCAAAAAAAGCAACCGCGAATTTTACACCATTACCGGGACTTACCGGGGACACCGCCTGACTGTCCTTTCCACCGGCATCGGGCCCGACAACATCGACATCGTGATCAACGAACTCGATGCGCTGGCCAACATCGATCTGAAAACCAGAGAACCGAAACCGGTGAGCCGCCGCCTCGACATTGTACGCATAGGCACTTCGGGTTCCGTACAGCCCGATATTCCGGTGGACTCGTTCGTCATCTCCGAAAAAAGCATCGGATGCGACGGAGTGTTGCGTTTTTATGCCGGCAATGAAGCGATCTGCGACCACTCCTTCGAAGAGGCCTTTACCGTCCATTGCCGCTGGACCCCGCTGGCAGCACGTCCCTATGTCGTCGATGCCGCTCCCGAACTGGTCGACCGCCTGCACGATGCCAGACACACCATCAAAGGAGTGACCCTGACAGCCGTCGGCTTTTACGGCCCGCAAGGCCGCATCCTTCGCTTACCCTTGGCTATGCCGGGCATCAACGACCGGATCACCGACTTCCGGTACGATACGTACAAGGTCACCAATAATGAAATGGAAAGCGCCCCCATCACGGGACTATGCAACCTGCTGGGACATCATTCCACAACCATCTGCCTCATCATTGCCAACCGGATCACCGGAGAAGGCTCGGCCGATTACCATGGAAATATGAACAGGCTGATCCGCTATACCCTGGATAAACTCGCCACAAACAGGCCATCGTGACGATAAGTCCGCGGCTTATCACCTGTTGCGAGAAACGTTTTGTCCTCAGGCAAGGAAACGGAGCGGCCCTTCGAAACGATTTTAATAACTCACTCATAGCATAAACTTTAAACGATAAACAGTCATGATCCAACGTATTCAATCCCTGTTTCTACTCTGCACCGCCATTGTAACAGGACTGATGTTTTTTATTCCGGTAGCCTCTTTCATCGATTCTACTCCGGAGCATCACATTTATGCCTTTTACACCTCCAAAGTCGTGGAGATCGGAGCAAATCCGGCCTTTATAGCCTGGAACTGGTATTCCCTGATCCTGAAAGCCATCATCACGGCTTTGGCCTTGATCACCATATTCATACACAAGAAAAAATCCAAAACGGTAAAGCCTACCTTATTCCTGCAACTGCGGCTCTGCTTTGTCAACATCGTCCTTCAATTGGGATTACTGGTGCTGACGTGGCTGCAAATCAGGCGGCTGGCAGGAAGCACAGGCGCTGAATGGTCGGCCAACATCAGTTTCGTATTCCCGGTGATCGGGGTGATCTTCACCTGGCTGTCCATCCGTGGAATCATCAAGGACATCGCTTTACTAAAATCATACGACCGCATTCGCTGAATGCGGCGTCGCTTCTAAACAAAAATCACTTGGTCTTAATCTAAAACTTATGCTCAAAACTTTTTCCATTAGCGTGCTTATCCTGGCGGCCGGCCTGATGAAGGTCTCCGCCTGTACCAATTTTCTATTGACTAAAGGAGCCACCAAAGACGGTTCCACCATGATCACCTATTCTGCCGACTCTCATGTGCTGTACGGCGAATTATACCATTGGCCGGCAGGAAACTGGCCGGCAGGGACGATGATGGACATTTACGAATGGGATACCGGCAAATTTATGGGCCAGATCCCTCAGGCCGCACAGACTTACAATGTGGTGGGCAATATGAACGAACACCAGTTGGCCATCGGCGAAACCACATACGGAGGCCGGGAGGAACTCTGGAAACAAAGCGGAGCCATCATGGACTACGGCAGCCTGATTTATGTCACCCTCCAACGCGCCCGAACCGCCCGCGAAGCCATTGTCGTCATGACGGACCTGGTTGAAAAATACGGATATGCCAGTGAAGGAGAGTCCTTCTCTATCTCCGATCCCAACGAAGTGTGGATCATGGAAATGATCGGAAAAGGCGAAGGAGAAAAAGGAGCCGTGTGGGTGGCCCGCATGGTACCCGACGGCTATGTCTGCGCCCATGCCAACCAAGCCCGGATCACCACTTTCCCGCTGGAAGGAAAAACTTCCATCTCTTCGGACCGGATGAAAAAAATCTACGACAAGGAAGTCACCACCGTTTATTCGAAAGACGTCATCTCCTTCGCCCGCCAGAAAGGCTTCTATCCCCAGGATGCCCGCAATGCCTATTTCAGTTTCTCGGACACTTATGCACCCGTAGATTTCAGCGGCGCCAGGGCTTGCGAAATCCGGGTATTTGCCTTTTTCAACGCCGTAAATGCCGGCATGTCGCCTTACTGGGAATATGCCAAAGGAAATATCCAGCGCGACGACAAAGGATATGCCGTCAACCGCATGCCCCTATGGATCAAACCCGATGAAAAAGTGGATGTGCTGCAAGTGATGGACTTCATGCGCGACCATCTCGAAGGCACCGAACTGGATATGAGCAAGGACCCGGGAGCCGGACCTTACGAATGTCCTTACAGATGGCGTCCGATGACTTTCAAGGTCGACGGCAAGGAATATGTACACGAGCGGGCCACCGCCACCCAGCAAACGGGTTTCACCTTCGTCGCCCAAAGCCGCAGCTGGTTACCCAACGCCATCGGAGGCATACTGTGGTTCGGCGTAGACGATGCCGCCAGCACCGTATATTTTCCGATGTACTCCTGTTCTACCCGCGTGCCCTTCGCTTTTGCCGTAGGCAACGGTAGTATGATGCAATTCACCGACAAAGCCGCTTTCTGGGTGTTCAATCAGGTGACCAATTTTGCCTACACCCGCTACAATGTCATTCACCCGGAAATCAGGGCCAAACAAAAAGCCCTCGAAACACAATATAAAAACTTTGTCGAAATCACCGACGCCGGAGCCTCGGCGCTATATCCCAAGGACCCTGCCCTGACCGTAGAATTCCTGACCGATTTTTCGTGCAATACGGGAAATCAACTGGTAGATACCTGGCGCGACTTTTATGGATATCTTTTCTGCCGCTATATGGATGGTAATATC
>CAJKZL010000356.1 GCA_905204385.1 uncultured Odoribacter sp.
GCATCATGAAAATGGATATCCAGAAAGATACCCAATAAGAAACGGTAACCGTTTTCCCCACCCATAGCCTGTAAACAAAAGGTGAGACCAATTGCATAAAGACAATTCCTACCATAATGACCACCGTCAATCGATATAGTTTATGATATATCCTGACCATCCAGGGATAATCGTTCTGGGTGTATGCGTCGGTAAAAGCGGACCAGAAAGGGGTGATGATGATGGAAAAAAACATAAAACTAACACTAAAATACTTATAGGCAATATTATATTCCGTCACCGCCACAGGTCCAACCACATTCGATATGATCACATTGGTAACCTGATAAATCACCACCACGGCTATCTGAAGAACAAAAAATTTCAATCCCAGGGAAAGGATATCCCTGGCAATGCCGACGTCTATGCACTTGAAAGATGGAGCGATCATCCTAAATTTTCCCCGGAAAAAATAAAGGGAGGCAGCAGCCAGCACCAGTACAGGGCTCAATGAATAACACAGGGATAAATAAAATAAGGAAGAATCGGCAAACTTCGCTAAAAAGAAGATCGATACCAACGAAACTACCTGGGCCACCATGTCGATCAAAGCAGCCTTTGCCGGTTCCTGATAGGCAATGATGATAGTAGAAATGATCTTCAGGACAAATTGGATGCAAAATAAAGAAAAGACAATATGAATAATCACCTTTAATTCATGGTCCAGCCCGGAAGAGACATTCAACAATCCCGTCCAAACGATATAAGGAATACAAAAATTGAAGGCTATCAACAGCACAAATGAAATTAAAGCGATAAAAAAGTAAGTAGTACTCACATACGCCTTACACAAGCTATAATCATTATTGGCTTTACTTTCAGCTAATTTGTTGCGCAAGCCGTTTCCAAAGCCGATATCAAAAAAACTAATCCACCCCACGATGGAAGCTATAGTCAACCACAAGCCGTATCTTTCCTGATCTACGTAATGTATGGTCAAAGGCACCAGTAAAACCGAAGCCAGCACGCTCACGCCCTTGATGACAAAAGAACCGGCTATGTTTTTCTTTATTAATGCTGTACGTGAATGACTGCTGTACAACAGCTTCCCTATTCCCATACTCTTTAATCTCATTCCCATTTATCGCTTTACTTATATCCTTATTTCTCCCAAACCATCGTTTTATGATATTCTCCAGATAAGCCTTCATACCGGGGGTCAGGAAAAATTTGATTAGCAACCGGATACAGGTTTTAAACGTTATCAAGCTATCCGGCATCATTCCTATCAGTAAATCACAATAGTCCATCTACCGACATCACTATGCCTGTAAACCTCAGGATTAGAAATGAATAAATGAACGAATCGGTACATTTAAAAATGCACAACAAATTTACTCATAAAATTGCATATCCCCAAATTAAAACAGCTTTTACGCAGTAATCACGATTGTGGCTCAGTCCCCTTAAAATCCCGGAAATATCTGAACAAGGGACTTAATAAAATCCACCCACAACCGGCCAGAAAGCCCAAAAGCACAGAAGCCAGCACAATCAGCAAACGATTGGGTCTAGAGGGAGCAGTAGGTTCCACAACCGGCTCGATCACAGTCAGTACAGGCATATTTTCTTTCACTTGTATTCTGGCTTTCTCCCGTTCACGGACCATATCCGAGTAAAGGCTGAAAAAAAGCTCGTAATCATTGCTCAGGATTTTTTCTTCCGTTTGTGATTGGATGGAAGTTTGGCTTTTTTGTTTTTCACGGAACTCGATTAAAGTTTTCTGTTTCTGTTCGAGCTCCGCCTTGATCTCCTGATAGCGCCCCTCTATGAAATCCAAAGCTGCCTGCGCCTTGGCAATCCTGAATTTAGCAATATATTGCTGCAACATTTCCTGCACCTTATGCGCCAACTGGGCCGCCATCCGTGCTTCGGGCATATCTACCTCTATTTTAAGATTTCCATCTTTAGGATCTACTTTAATCGAAATAGCATTCTTTAAATACCGCAAACACTGTACTTCCTGGGCCGTCAATTGCTCGACCCCAACCGAATTTCCTGCGTCCGGACTATAATCGGTCGTTCCTCCATTGGTCAGGTAGCTATAAAAAGTTACAGGCTCCCCTCCTTCATTCGTAAACAAAGGAAAATACATCAATTCTTTTTGAAAAGGAACACTATAAAGAATATCGGGGTACATGGCCGGAGAGACGATTTTTCCATTGCGTAAATCCGCCACATTCATCCCTTGGAAAGCAGACATTCCCTCGACGCTGATCCGCGTTGTACGATCCTCCGCTTCCAAACCTAACGTACACCGCGCAGTATACTTACGAGGCAAAAGAAAAGCAATGGCAACGCCTGCTATTGCAAAAACCAACATAAACTTCAGTATGACTTTCCACCGGCTCCAAAGCTTTGCGAGGACTTCCAGTAAGTCCATTTCCTTATTTTCCATTATATTACACTCCTAGGTTAATTCTATTTCAGCATTTTACCACACCTGTTAGCTGAGTGCGAAGTTAAAAAAAATTACTGAAATAATATCCAACTAAAACAAAAGCCTTATCGATTCAATACAATACCTTTTGTTTCAGCTATTTAAGCTCATAAATCGGCCTAAGATCTGGATAACCAGGATTGTAAACGTTTATTTTCGGCAGCCTGATTAGCAAAGATTAAAACGAACACCAAGCCGATTGCAAGAAAAAATCCCAAAAAGGTAAAGCCTGCAATCAAAAATGCACGTCTGGGCTTCGACCGTTCTATGGGGACAGTCACAGGCTCCACGATAGTAAACATAGGCGTATCTTCTTTCACTTGTATATTGGCCTGTTCCTTTTGCTTGGCGAGTTCGCTGTAGACTCCCAGGGCAACCGTATATTCGTTCGAAAGCCGCTCCTCAGTGGTTTTCGCAACTTCCGAAGCAAAATTACGGTTGGCATCCCGGAAGCTGGCTAATTCTTTTTGCTTCGTTTCGAATTGCTTTTTTGCTTCATTATACCGTTCTTCTATGAAATTCAACTTTGCCTTGGCTTTCTCGATTTTGAATTCAGTGATATATCTTTGTAAAAGCGACTGTACCCTGGAAGTTAACTGGGCAGCAGCAAACGGTTCGGGCATTCTGCCCGACAGATTGACAATCCCTTCTTTTTCATTGATGTTTATCAGAATCTTATTTTTAAAAATATCCATACATTCCTTCTCTTTTTTGGATAAGGTTTGAATATTGTTTTTTCCCTCTTCAGGAACCGCCAAGGCAGGCTGCTCCCCCCGGAATGCCTTTAACATCAACCCCGGCAGTCCGATGGTATACTTCTTAACAGTTCCCAGCAGAGAAAATTTACGGTATCTCCGGTCCGTGTAATAATCTATCAAACGAACGGGTTGCTCATAATCCTGAAACCGGATAGGTTCTTGCATCAGTTCTTTCTGAAAGGGGACGCTTGCCAACACCCGGGGATATATTTTAGGTGACAAAATCTCATTATCGACCATACTGCCGAAACTGATGCCGGCTATAGCGGCCAAGCTACCTAGTCCGTCCATCGCATTTTTATCTCCGGTCTGAGGCACGATTACGCAATGGGCCGTATACTCCTTAGGAGTAAACAAAGCAACTAAAATACCCAGCAAAGCAAAAAGCAAGGTCGCTTTCAGGATAAATTTCCGTTTTATCCACAATCCCCGGACAATCTCTATCAAATCGATTTCGTCCGATTTCGTTTTCTTTATATTTTCCGCCATAATCGCTATTTTGTACTGTTAACGATGGAAGTCACCAAAGCAGCCATGGAAGTGGTCGAGGTGGCTATCCCCAGGATTTCAGCCAATCCGACGCCTTTGCGAAAAGGCTTCACCGGTACGATAATTTCACAACCCGGAGCTATTTTTGCCTTGGCAAAGGTCCTGGGTTTTGAAACCGTTCCGTTCATGTATACAATAAAAACTTTTTTCTTCTTAGCCCGGTCGGCAAATCCTCCCCCTTGCTCGATATAATGTTTCAAACCGGCTCCCGATTTATAAACAACCGTATTCGGATACATAACGGCACCGCTGATTCTGACGGTACCTGTATATTCCGGCACCCGTAAAACATCCCCTTCGCGCAGGATGATATCATACTCCGAACCCGGATTTTTTAAGGCCTCGGACAATTGTATGCCTACATAATACGAATTTCCGATATCCAGCCGGTTCATATCGATCGAATCCTTATTGCTTTGTTTCGAAAATTT
>CAJKZL010000357.1 GCA_905204385.1 uncultured Odoribacter sp.
ACGACCGCCTAATTCGGGCAGAATCATCACCTTTATATACTCGTTCTCGATGAATAGAGCGTGATATTGCTTATCGACTTTCTTATCGGATATCTTTTCTACCACAGGATAAGGATAGACCGATCCGCAACTGCCCTGATAAACTCGTTTTTCAAGGAAGATAGGATTCTTCTCCTCTTTTCCTATCTCGTAAGTAGGAAGTAGAATATCCTCTTCCCAAGCACGCACTTCACTGGTGTGAACGGTGCTTTGAATCAAATATTGGGTTATCTTTTCCATATTTATATTCTGATTATTTTATTAATTCTTTCTCGATCTCTTCCAGGCTCTTCCCTTTCGTTTCGGGCAGATAAGCCCGGATAAACAGGAACCCGGCCAGACAAATGCCTCCATACAGCCAGAAAGTTCCCGCCGCCTCCAACCATTCGTTCAACAACGGAAAAGTGTAGGTCAGCACGAAACAGGCAATCCACAAAAACAAGGTAGAGATTGCCATTGCCGTCCCCCGGATCTGCTGCGGAAAAATCTCGGACAACACCACCCAAACGACAGGTGCCAGCGACATGGCATAACAGGCAATCGCCATCATGACCAACAAGAGCATAATCCATCCGCTCAACCCCGCAAAATAGCAGGTTCCCATAACCAGATAAATCAGGGTCAGACCCGCAGCACCCACCAGCATCAGCGTCCTGCGTCCCCAACGGTCTACGGTATAAATAGCCACAAACGTAAAAACCACATTGGTAATGCCGGTCACAACGATGTTCATCAACACATCCGACACCTCATAACCTGCAGCCGAAAACACCTCATGAGCATAGTTGAATATCACATTGATCCCACACCATTGCTGAAAAACCGCCAGCACAATCCCAATCAGCAACACGCTGCGGACACCGGGTTTCAGCAGCGTACGCCACTCATACTTTTCCAGGGCTCCTTTTGCCGCCAACCAACGCGGACTTTCCGGAATAATAAAGGAAAGACCCAGGAAAAGGGCAGCAGGCAAGGCTTCCGCCCAAAACATCCAGCGCCAGGCCCGGTCCACCCCGTCCGCAGAAAGACCGCCGCCGGCATCCGCAAAAAGATCACCGATCCCCCAGTTTGCCAGTTGCGCCGACAAAATCCCCAACACTATGGTCAACTGATTCAAGGCCACCAAACGCCCGCGTATACCGGCAGGAGAAACTTCTGCAATATAAACAGGCGATATATTGGAAGCGATCCCGATCCCCACACCACCGACAATACGATAAAACACGAACCAGGAGAAACCGTCCACGGCACCCGTACCCAAAGCCGATACCAGAAACAGCAAAGCTGCTCCGATCAGCATTTTCTTCCGTCCGTATTTATCACTCCACCGACCCGAAAATCCGGCACCGAACAGACACCCGAGCAAGGCACTGCTCATCGCCCATCCCCGCAAGGCCGCCGAAGCATCGATCGCAAAGAAAGGCTCATAAAAAATTTTAGCCCCGCCAATCACCACCCAGTCATACCCAAACAGGAAACCTCCCAGAGCGGAAATAAAACAGATAAACAGTAAATTTTTTGAATTAACGTTCTTCATTTTATAAGTTTCTATTCTTAACTACACACCTGCCATCTGCTGCATTCCGGGCCTGTCATCCACCTCCGGAAATCAAAATCCAATCCCTTTATTTCCGGACAAAGAAACTGTATTTCTTCCGCTTAAGGAATAGATAAACCCGAAATTCAGATGGATAATTTTACGATATAACGATTGCGTTCTGTATAAAAAAACTAATTTTGTGTGTGTTTATCCCCAAACAATACCCATCATGCTAAAACGCAAAGACGGATTTTCAGGTGAAAGGGCCTTGGTACTGCCCGCATTAGTGATACACGAAATGGAAAAAAACGTACTGTCCAATGCCCTGCACATTACGGACATAGGCTATTATCCCCAGGCCAAACATCATTTCCGCGAGAGAACCGTTCCCATTTCCCAATATGTATTCATCTACTGCGTCGAAGGGCAAGGCTGGTTCAAGGTCAACAACGAATATTCCCGGATAGAGAGAAATCAATGTTTTATACTTCCGGCCGGGCATCCCCACAGCTACGGAGCCGACGAAAAAGACCCCTGGACTATCTATTGGATTCACTTTAAGGGAGAATTGGCACCCTATTACGCTTCACGCCTCCTCGTTCCGGTCGACATCAAACCGACCATCTATTCGCGGATCAACGGACGGCTGAACCTGTTCGAAGAAATCTACTATACCCTCGAATCGGGATATAGCAAAGAAAACCTGCTCTATGCCTGCTCTGCCTTCCATCATTTTCTGGGAAGCATCTGCTACCTGCAACAATACAGAAACGCGGCCGACGACACCATTTCCAAAGACCTGGTAGATGCCGCCATCCACTATATGAAAGAAAACATCGGTAAAAAACTCAGCATAGCCGAAATAGCAAACCATACAGGATATTCAGTCTCCCACTTCTCATCCATTTTCAACAACCGCACCGGACATTCTCCCGTCAACTATTTCAACCTGCTCAAAATACAGCATGCCTGCCACCTGATTGACCATACCGACATCAAAATAAATCAGGTATGCTACAAAGTGGGAATAGAAGATTGCTACTATTTTTCCCGTCTGTTCTCCAAAATCATGGGCATTCCTCCCACGGCATACAAAAAACAAAAGAAAGGATAACCGTAAAATAATCCATAGAATTATGCATTCAATCCATTGTTTGAAACCATTTCCGGATATTACTTTGCCCCGGTTTCATCACAAAATAAAATAATCCATGAAAATCAAAACGATTATCCTCTATTCCCTGTTGGCGTTCTCCTGCTCGCAGCAGCCGGACACCATCAGTCTGACGGGCAAATGGCAATTCTCGACGGATTCCACCCATTGGGAGACAAGCATACACTTACCCGGTTCCATGACCTCGAACGGCCTGGGAGAAGATATTACCCTAAATACCCCCTGGACAGGCGGTATCAACGATTCTTCTTATTTCAAAAAAGACAGATATGCCCCCTATCGCGAAAAAGGAAACATAAAAATCCCCTTCTGGCTGCAACCTGTAAAATATTATAAAGGAGCAGCCTGGTACAGGAAAGAGGTCGACATCCCATCCGACTGGGCACATCAGGACATCACTTTATTCCTGGAACGTTGTCATTGGGAAACCCGCCTGTGGGTCGATCGTCAGGAAGTGGGCATGCAAAACGCGCTGGGAGCCCCCCATCAGTACGACTTATCCGAAATACTGACACCCGGCAGACATACCCTGACCTTACGCATCGACAACCGGGTAAAAGAGATTGACCCCGGCGAAAATTCGCATAGCATTTCAGACCACACCCAAGGCAACTGGAACGGAGTCGTGGGAAAAATGTTCCTGCAAATGCGTCCCCCGGTAAACATAGCCCATACCGATATATTCCCCAATGTAGCCACCAAAACCATACGCATAAAAACACAACTCCGGAACAGGAAAAAAACGGAGACTCCGGTCACCTTGACATTAAAAGCCGATGGGAAAAGCATACAGAAAGAAATCATGCTGCAACCCGGGATCCATGAAACGGAAACCCTGCTGCCATAAGGAGAAAATATACGCCTTTGGGATGAGTTTCATCCCGCCTTATATCTTCTGGAAGTGAGCCTGACCGATCAGGAAAGGCAGACGACAGACGTCTGTTCCCACCCCTTTGGAATGCGCGATTTCAAAGTCATCGGCGGACGGATCACCATCAACGGACGTCCTGTATTTCTCCGGGGACAGCTGGATTGCGCCGCCTTTCCCATAACAGGCTACCCACCGACAGACAAAGCGGCCTGGGAAAAAATCATCACCGCATGCCGGGCACATGGCCGCAACCTCGTTCGTTTTCATTCGTGGTGTCCCCCGGAGGCCGCCTTTTGCGTTGCCGACGAAATGGGTATGTACCTGGAAGTGGAATGCTCATCCTGGGCCAACCAATCCACCGTGATCGGCTCCGGGAAACCGCGCGACTCCTTTATTTGGGCCGAAAGTGAAGCCATCGTCAAAGCTTTCGGCAATCATCCGTCATTTTGCATGATGATGTACGGAAACGACCCCGCAGGAGCAAAAAGCGGGGACTACCTGACCCAATTATCGGCAGACTGGAAAGAACGTGATGACCGACGCCTGTATTGAACCGCAGCAGGATGTCCA
>CAJKZL010000358.1 GCA_905204385.1 uncultured Odoribacter sp.
TATCATGCGCTGGCCTTCCCCTTGGGGCAACGGCTTCCCGGGCTGGCATCTGGAATGCTCGTGCATGAGTCAGAAATACCTGGGCGACCGCTTCGACATTCATGGCGGAGGCCTGGACCTGCAATTCCCCCACCACGAATGCGAAATCGCACAAAGCACCGCAGCTTACGGCCATGAAGCCGTAAAATACTGGATGCACAATAATATGATTACCATCAACGGACAGAAAATGGGCAAATCCCTGGGCAACTTTATTACCCTCGACCAATTATTTACAGGGGAAAATGATGTACTGGAGCAAGCCTATTCTCCGATGACGGTTCGTTTCTTTATCCTGCAGGCTCATTACCGTAGTCCGCTGGACTTCTCCAACGAAGCCCTGAAGGCCGCCCAAAAAGGGTTCGAGCGCCTGATGGCCGCTGTGGAAGCCCTGAAAAAGATCAAACCTTCTGCCGAAAATACGGTCGGGATAGACGAACTGAGCCGTAAATGCCGGGAAGCCATCGACGACGACTTGAATACGCCGACCTTGATTTCCCATCTTTTCGACGGAGTGAGGATGATCAACTCGCTGGTTGCCGGACACGAAAAAATCGACGAGGCTAACCTCGCCCGGCTGAAGAAACTTTATCAGGAATATGTTTTCGACATTCTGGGCTTGAAGGCCGAGAGTGAATCCATAAGCAAGGATCACGAAGTCCTGGGCAAAGTATTGGACATGGTGATGTCTATCCGCACCGAGGCCAAGCAGAAAAAAGACTGGGCTACTTCGGACAAAATCCGGGATGAACTGAAAGCTGCAGGGGTCGACGTCAAGGACACCAAAGACGGATATGAATGGGAACTTTCGGAAAAGTAATCCCCGGGGCAAGCAAAGAGTAAAAAGGAATGAAAAGTATGCTTACTTATTTCTACTATATCATAGGCGTGGCTTTACTTTGTTCATGCGGTGACCATAGCACCCGGAAACAGGAAAAGCCGGCGGCGGAAATAACCGCTGCCGTGCCCGCTGCCCGAAAAGTAGCCTATGTCAATAGTTTGAAAATAATTTCGCCTGAAAAAAACCGGATATACAGCTTCGGGGATCAGATCGACATCCGTTTCGATGCCAAAGATCGTTTTCCCCTGGATTCGTCCGAAATTTTGATCAACGGACGTTCCGTGGCCAAACTGGGGAAAGACGAGAAAAGCTTTTCCTGGCGCTTGCCTGAAGGCAAAGCGGGCACTTATACGCTGAAAATCGTCGGCCGGCATCCCGGCAACAAGCAGGGAATAGCCTCCCAGAGCTTTATCGTCAAACCTGCACAGGCTCCGGCAAAATACGGATATGAGATTGTCAAGGTGTATCCTCACGATAAAAAAGCCTATACGCAAGGCCTGCTTTACCAGGATGGCTATATGTACGAAGGGACGGGCCAATATGGGGAATCCTCCATCCGGAAAATAGACATGAATACCGGAAAAATCATATCGGTATTGAATATCGACAATCAATTGTTCGGAGAAGGCATCACCATCTATAAAGACAAAATCTACCAGATCACCTGGCGATCCCGCAAAGGCTTCGTCTATGACCTGAAAACCTTTTCCCTGGAGTCCAGCTTTCAGTATAATTCCGAAGGCTGGGGCATCACCACCGCCGGCGACCATCTGATCATGAGCGATGGAAGCAATAAACTCTACCATATCGCCCCTTCCACTTTTAACATCATAAAAGAAATCGAAGTTTACGACCAGCAGGGAGAAGTGACCCAATTGAACGAACTGGAGTTTATCGTTGGGTGGGTGTGGGCGAATGTCTGGCTGACGGACCGGATCGTAGCCATAGATCCCGAAACCGGAGTAGTAAAAGCAGAACTGGACATGAGCCATTTGCTGACACCGGCCGAAAGGCATTCGCTCAACGATAAAGATGACGTATTGAACGGGATTGCGTGGAATCCTGAAAAGAAAACCTTTTATCTCACCGGCAAAAGGTGGCCTAAGCTGTTTGAAATCAAAATAACCGAGCCGAATCGATAATCAGCGCGATCCGGCCTCTATCTCAGGCATTTTAAACCGGGGAATAAACTCAAACCAAGTGATTATGGACGTAAAAATCGAAGAATCCTGGAAAGCACTGTTAAAAGATGAATTTGAAAAACCTTATTTTTCAGAGTTAATTGCATTTGTAAAAAATGAGTATGCCCATAACCGGATATTTCCACCGGGCAAACTGATTTTCAATGCTTTCAATCATTGTAGTGTAGACAACACCAAAGTCGTTATTCTCGGACAAGATCCTTATCATGGCCCGGGCCAGGCCCACGGACTAAGTTTTTCCGTTCCCGAAGGCATCGAGCAACCCCCTTCTTTACAAAATATATTCAAGGAGATTCAGAATGACCTTGGGATCCCCATTCCGACCTCCGGTAATCTGGAACGCTGGTCCGACCAAGGAGTGCTGCTGCTGAACGCTACATTAACGGTCAGGGCTCATCAGGCGGGCTCTCACCAAAACAAGGGTTGGGAAACTTTCACAGATGCGGTTATCCGACTGTTGGCAGAGAAAAAAGAACATTTGGTATTCCTCTTATGGGGATCGTATGCACAGAAAAAAGGTGCCTTTATCGATACCAATAAACACTTGGTCTTAAAATCCGTCCATCCCTCCCCTTTGTCTGCCAACCGCGGCGGTTGGTTCGGCAACCATCAGTTCAGCCGCACCAATCAATATTTAAGAGAACATGGGCTAAGGCCTATAGAATGGTAGAGTTTAAAGTTTAGAGTTTAAAGATTATAGATTATAGATTATAGATTAAAGATTAAAGATTAAAGATTAAAGTTTAGAGATTAAAGATTATGAATTACGAGACACAAGTATCTAAAGGACAATACCGGACGGGATCGAAAGTAACCACATCCACCCTGATCAGAAGCGTTTACATGTGGACGTGCACTGCACTCTTACTGACCGGTGCAACAGCTTCTCTGGTAGCAGGGAGCGAGGCTTTACTGCAAATTGTATTTTCGAACAGCATTTTTTTCTGGATTCTGCTGATTGCACAATTCGGATTGGTTTGGGCCATCTCGGCAAAAGTCAACAGTTTTAGCTTACCGGTTTTATCCGGGTTATTCATGCTTTACTCCGTGTTGACCGGCATGACTTTCTCAGTATTTTTCCTTGTTTTTACGGCAGAATCGATAGCTTCGACTTTTTTCATCACCGCAGGAACTTTTGCCGTGATGAGCATTTACGGCTATGTGACGAAATCCGATCTGACGAAGATAGGCAATCTCTGCCTGATGGCCCTGATCGGCATCCTCATTGCTTCCGTGGTAAACATTTTCCTGAAAAGCGAAACGATGTATTGGATCGTGACCTATGCCGGTGTATTGATCTTTACCGGGCTTATCGCTTACGATACTCAGAAAATCAAAGCCCTGGCAACCCTCGAAAACAACGAGCACACCCAAAAACTGGCCATTTGCGGAGCCTTAAGCCTTTATCTGGATTTTATCAATTTATTCATCATGTTGCTCCGCATCTTCGGACAGAGGAAATAACCCATTCGGCCGATAAACGGAAATTTTTCTTCCATCATGTGATTTTTAATGGATAATTAACTAATTTTGAGACCAGATATAAAAACAAATACACAAGCTATGGTTAACTACAAAGACTTAGGACTGGTGAATACCAGAGAAATGTTCAAAAAAGCAATGGACGGGAAGTATGCCATTGCTGCTTTCAATTTCAACAACATGGAACAGATGCAAGCCATCATCCAGGCTGCTGTTGAATGTAAATCACCGGTAATCCTCCAGGTTTCCAGTGGCGCCCGGAAATATGCCAACCAAACTCTTCTCCGCTATATGGCTCAGGGAGCCGTTGAATACGCCAAAGAATTAGGTAAAAATATTCCCATCACCCTGCATCTCGACCATGGCGACAGCTTCGAACTTTGCAAGAGTTGTATCGACATGGGCTTTTCTTCTGTCATGATCGACGGTTCACATCTGCCGTATGATGAAAATGTCGCCCTGACGAAAAAAGTGGTGGAATATGCCCATCAATTCGATGTAACTGTCGAAGGTGAATTGGGCGTTCTTGCCGGCGTTGAAGATGAAGTTTCTGCAGAACACCACACCTATACCGAACCGGACCAGGTGGAAGACTTCGTTAAGAAAACCGGGGTAG